>QIKG01000250.1 GCA_003232965.1 Oceanospirillales bacterium | reverse complement strand
GCTCAGTCTAAGCATAAAAAATCGGCGCGTACTATTGGTGATGTTATCGGCAAATACCATCCGCATGGTGATTCAGCTTCTTATGAAGCCATGGTACTGATGGCGCAACCTTTTTCCTACCGTTACCCGCTGGTTGACGGCCAGGGAAATTTTGGCTCACCTGATGACCCCAAATCATTTGCGGCAATGCGCTATACCGAATCGCGCTTAACCGCCTATTCAAAATCTTTGTTGCAGGAACTGGGGCAAGGCACGGTTGACTGGCAGCCAAATTTTGATGGCACTTTGAAAGAGCCCACCATGCTGCCTGCACGCCTACCTAATGTTTTGCTGAATGGCACTATGGGGATTGCGGTGGGTATGTCTACCGATATTCCACCGCATAATTTGAACGAAGTGGTCAGTGCCTGTATTCGCCTAATGGAAAACTCCCGCACCACAGTTGATGAACTGTGTGAACATATTCCCGGCCCCGACTATCCCACCGAAGCTGAAATTATTACCCCGCATGAAGATATACGAAAAATATACGCCACGGGTAACGGCGGCCTACGCATGCGTGCGATTTATGAAAAAGAAAATGGTGATGTTATCGTCACTGCCCTGCCTCATCAGGTATCAGGTGCTAAAATTCTAGAGCAAATCGCGGCGCAAATGCGGGCTAAAAAACTACCCATGGTTGAAGACCTGCGGGATGAATCTGATCACGAAAACCCGACTCGACTGGTCATTGTTCCCCGCTCAAACCGGGTGAATATTGAGCAGTTAATGAATCACCTGTTTGCGACCACTGATATGGAGCGCACTTACAGGGTTAATCTCAATGTCATTGGTATTAACGGCAAGCCCGGGGTTCGCAATCTTAAACAAATCCTCACTGAGTGGTTACAGTTCCGCTTGCAAACCGTTACTCGGCGACTGGAGTACCGTCTCGATCAAGTGGTTGATCGCCTGCATATTCTCGAAGGCCTTCTGATTGCTTATCTGAACATTGATGAAGTCATTCACATTATTCGCACAGAAGATGAGCCTAAGCAGGTCATGATGCAGCGCTTTGAGCTTACTGGCACACAAGCTGATGCTATCCTTGATTTGAAGTTGCGTTATCTGGCTAAATTGGAAGAATTCAAACTTCAGGGCGAACGCGATGCACTCGATGAAGAACGCCAAAAACTTGAACTGACATTGAGTTCCAAACAGCGAATGAAAACCCTGATCAAGAAAGAACTGCTGGCCGATGCCGGACGCTACGGCGATGCCCGGCGTTCCCCGATTGTTGCTCGCGATAATGCCCAAGCATTGAATGAAGCCGATCTGCTGACCTCAGAACCAGTCACTATTATCCTCTCACAATCGGGCTGGGTGCGGGCTGCCAAGGGTCATGAAATAGACCCCGAAAGTCTAAACTATCGTTCCGGCGATGAATTCCAGCACGCCGCCCGTGGGCGCAGCAACCAATTGGCGGTTTTCCTCGATAGCAGCGGACGGGCTTATTCCTTAACTGCACATAACCTGCCCTCAGCACGCTCATTAGGTGAACCATTAACCAAACCGTTTTCGCCCCCGGAAGGCAGTCGCTTCCTGTCTGTTATTGCTGCTGATCCCACTGATAAAATAGTCCTCGCAAGCAACTATGGTTATGGTTTTGTAACCGCTACCGAAAACTTATATGGCAAAGTAAAAGCCGGCAAGCGAGTACTCACCCTGCCACCCGGATCAATCCCCTTGAGCCCTGCCTTGGTGAGCGACTATGAAACCGATTTGATCGCTTGTGTAACCAGCGGTGGTCACCTGTTGGTTTATCCCTTATCTGAATTACCAGAACTGGCCAAAGGCAAGGGTAATAAATTAATTAATATTCCACCCAAAATTGTTAAAGCAGGTGAAGAATGGGTTGTGGGAATCGCGGTTCTGCCCGTAGGCGGTGAAATTCTGGTATGGGCGGGAGCTCGCTACTTGCGCATGAGTGCTAAAGACCTCGAACACTATACCGCCGAGCGGGCTAAACGCGGGCGTAAATTACCGCGCGGTTTTCAGCGGGTGACAGCAATACAATTGGCTGAATAAATACGGCATCAATCTATAAATGTCTTCCCGGCCCCCGAGCAACATGTGGGACAACCACATAGTCACGATGTGTTAGAAAGTAAACTGATTGATCGTGAACTGGGGATAACTCATAGTGAGAACCCATGAATTAATAATCCGTCAAGTTCACCTGACCCTCTTGACTTTGCTCTTGACTTGCTTGGATATTATGGTTCTTTTGTGCCAGCAATTAATAAAGCCGCTTTATCGAATGTATAGAAAGGAGAAACATCAACGCGATTGATTTGCCCATATTTTATCGATTTATTAATAATTAGTGTGTCTGCGAAACCTGCATGTTTAACTTTACCCTTTACTTTGATTGATTCAGCTAAAGTGAAATCTTTTAAAGCGCACCAAACAACCTGCGGATCTTCAAAAACAATATTTGTCTCTGCAAATAAGGCCATCACGGTATCAATTACTTGTTCCTTACTCAGTTTATAGCGATTCCCTGTCAGCACCCATATTGTCTCCACTAGTACTGCGTCAACTACGAGTACTTTATGGATACCGACAATTAATTTCCTCGCTTTATTTGCTTGCCTCACATCATCACGAAGTAGATAACGAAGCAATACATTTGAATCAACAGCGATCATAGATCAATAGAGCTCAGTAGTGATTCTTTTTCACTAACCAATTTATCAGCTTTAATATTACTTAAAAAACCAGAAGCTACGCCTTTTGATTTTTTCACAATACTAATAACACCTTGTCTATCGACGTAACTATCTACTTCATCTCCGGTATTAATTTGAGCAATAGCACACTGATCTATTGGAAGAGTAATTTGTCTTTTTGATGTAATTTTAGGCATATTTATTTCCTTACTATAACTGGCATAGTAAGATTATAACATATCCTTACTAAAGGCAAATAGTAAGGAACAATGTTTTTCTCTTAGGATGCCTTAGACGGTATAAAAAAGCTCTGTCATACTCATATTATCAGAGATCTCTACATCACAGAGCTGGCTACCCCAAACAAAACACAAAAGCCATTATTTACTAATTCAAATGTTATATCGCATAGCGTTAAATATGTCGAAGAAAACTGGAGCCAGGGGTTTTACCGAGTGCCTGTTCTGAGTTACCTCTTTTTGATCCAAATTAGCACTAAGATTAACGAAAGTCTCATTTCTATTAATCGATAGATTTCTTCGAAATTCTATATTAATCAAGATAAATCATCACACACCCCCTTATAAATCGAGTAATATCATCAATATTGTTTGTTATTCGAGAGTAATCATCATATACTGCTTATTAATCTAGAGTTATTATCAATAAGCTGGTGATTAAGGAAAGCAACATGGCCAAATTATATTTTCCAGGCAGTGAGGAATCTCAGAAGGCATCAAGGCGAGTCATCAGTGGCGAGTTACACCGTATTCGGCCGGGTATTTACATTACCACGCACGACTCAGATGAGATTACCAGAGCACTAAATAATGAATGGATGGATGTTGCCAGCTATATATTTCCTGAGCCCGTTGCTGTTGCAAGGACAGCCGTTGAGCTTAAGCCTGCTGAAGGGCGATTGTATTTCGTTTCCAGTCAATTAAAACAAGTTCGGACAGTTAAAGTTGGGCACTTGAAGTTTGATATTGCGCCTGGGAATACTACTTCTGGGGTTGAGCAATTCAGCCTGAATTTGAAACGCAGCAATCCTGCCCGATACTGCCTAGAAAACCTGGTTTCTTCAAGAGGCCCTGTGGGCTCAAGGAAGACCTTGGGCAAAGTATGGGTTGAATCTGAACTGATTAAAATTATTCGTTTGGGTCGAGAGCAGAGAATAATCGCCTTGAGGGATGAAGCCAAGAGTATTGCCGATTCCCTTGGGCTAGTGGAAGAATTCAGTAAGTTGGATTTGCTGATTTCTGCGCTCCTGAAGACAGGACCTGTAGAGGGAGTGTTGCAAACCAGTTCGGGATTTGCTGAGGCAAAAGGTGAACCGTTTGATCCATTTCGTGTGCAACGCTTTAAGAAACTAGGGGAATACCTGAAAACACTGGATTTATCAATTAATGCATATGAGTACAGTCGGCCTGGTTGGCGAAACTTAACTTTCTTTGAAAGCTACTTTTCAAATTACATAGAAGGCACGGAGTTCTCGCTGGAAGAAGCAGAAGAAATTGTTTTTGAAAACAAAGAAATCTACGCAAGGCACAAGGACAGTCACGATATTTTAGCTCATATTGAGGTTTCTGGTGATATGAGTGAGATGAATAAGCTACCAGGAAATGCTGTAGAGCTTATTGATATTTTACAGCTCAGTCATGGGATTTTACTGGCAGAAAGACAGGATAAAAGACCAGGGGAATTTAAACAAAAAGCTAATAAAGCCGGAGCCACAGTCTTTGTATTGCCCGAACTGCTAAAGGGTACGCTGATGCAAGGTTTCGATGTTTATCAGTCATTGCCTACCGGTATGTTAAGAGCTATCTTTATTCATTTTATGGTGAGTGAATGCCACCCATTCGATGATGGCAATGGCCGACTTGCAAGGATCATGATGAATGCGGAATTGGTGTCTCAAGATCAATATAAGGTCATCATCCCTATTGTCCATCGGGAGAGTTATTTGAACGGGCTTAGATCTGCAACCAGGCAGGGGCGCTTCAGGATTATGGTGAAAGTATTGCACCAGATGCAGTGCTATACAGCATCATTGGATTGGAATGAATATGATGAAGTGAAAGCAACAATCCAGGAAGATGCTGCGGACAAAGAGCCAGATGAGGGAATAACAATCTTTAATAAAGTTATTGCGAAGTTAGGCGGGCAGTATCCCGCGGGGTAGGTGAGTTATCCTTATTGTCCATTAGATTTTATGTACAGGATGTACGGTATGCCGTGGGCGCATGGATGCGCAGGAACGGCCATGTACAGGATGTACGGTATGCCGTGGGCGCATGGATGCGCAGGAACGGTCATATCCAGGATGTACGGTATGCCGTGGGCGCATGGATGCGCAGGAACGGTCATATCCAGGCTGGTTTTCCTAGTGCCTAAACCAAGGGTAAACTTAACCGGCTTGATTTAATCGATTACATCTGTAATAATTAGATTAATGTTTACACGCGTAATCTATAATCATGAATAACTCGATAAGTAAATCTGAAGCCAAAGTCTTACAAGCATTATGGCAAAAGTCGCCCTTGGATGGCAAACAAATTGCCGCCCTTATAAACGCTGAGTCATGGAGTTATGTGACGATTAAGACCTTAATTAATCGTTTGCTGAAGAAGGGCCACTTATCGTTTACTAAAGATGGCAGGCGATACCTATACCGTGCTGAGATTAGCAAAAAACAGTATCTTGAAAATGAAAACACCCAGTTTTTGCAACGCTTATATGCTGGCAGCATCAGTAGTTTAATCGCCTCTTTTAGTGAGCATGAAGAGATCAGCAAGAGCGAACTTGATGAAATAAAACTAATAATAGAGAAAATGGAGAAGCCCTCGTGAACGAGATTATTTCCGAGACTCTGCGATGGTTGTTGCTTTTTAGTATCTATATATTAATAGTGGGGGGATTGTTCATGGCTTTAAGAGCACTGCTACATAAACTTACAAGTAATACCATCACAGTGTATAAGTTATGGCTGATATTTCCAGTTGGAATAGTACTTCTTGCAGCCCTGCAGGGCCTACAACCCCAAACCTTATCTATATCCGAAGTATTAACTCTGCAACCTTTGGTTCTCACTACTTTGGCTACTGCCCCCAGTGTTAAGCTTGATTGGCAAATCAGTATATTTCTGGTATGGATAATAGTTGCAAGCATTTTGCTGTCTAATTTGTTCGTTAAGTACATCGCCTTAAAAAGAGCATTGCTAAACTGTGACTCAGGTCAGGGCGAGAACATTTATGAATCTAATGCAATCGTTGCGCCTATAGCATTTGGATTCTTATCACCAAAAGTTTATATCCCTGGAGCATTCTCTGAACTATTTACCCCTAAACAACAGCAGTTGATTCTCGCGCATGAGCAAACACATTGCACTAGGTATGATCCAACGCTGCGTTTAATTTATAAGGTATTTAATTGTATTTTTTGGTTTCATCCAATTTTTTACTGGCTTAATCAGGCAATGAAGAATGATCAAGAAATCTCATGTGATCAAATAGTTATTCAACACCAAGGTGAGCCACTGGAATACTCAAAGCTATTGCTTTCGATAAACCAAACTCTGCACAGTACTGCTTCAAAGCTTAGCCCAACAACAACCACATCTGAACTTTACTGTTCTTCCATTTCACTTTTAAAGGAGCGTATACAAATGATTGACAAACTACACCCAGCTAAAAGAGCTATTAGCAAACCATGGCTTGGCGGAGCCATACTTGTTATTTGCAGCCTTTGGCTTGATGACAACGACGGCACTCCTTGCAGTTAACGGGAATACCACTGATCATCACCAAGATACCCCAACACAAACAAGCCCGTCAGAGTCCAAACTCCGTCCAGTTGTGACACTAAAACCAAAATACCCCCGTTCTGCTTTTACCGACAAGATCGAGGGATATGTAACTATGGAATTTGAAGTGACCACAAATGGCGCGGTAGAGAATGTTCGGGTGGTTGATTCAGAGCCTGGAACTGTTTTCGATGCCGAGGCAGTTCGCGCTATGGAGAAATTCAGATTCGTGCCTATCGAGCGCACGTTTACCGCTAGGAAAACCATTGAATTCAAGCTTAGCGAATAAGACTGGCCAGAAAGCCTCCTTTAGGAGGCTCAGCTATGGCTTTCTATTGACAGAAAATCTAGCGACTAGCTAATTTGTGCGCTTTTTTGGCATCTTTCTCGGCTTCAGATTCTTCTTCAGGTATGCTCTGGCGATCTCTAAATGACCTGTGCTGGGACTATCCTCAAAGGCAGTGATTTTCCATAGAATCGGGGTTGCCGGCAATATCCGATAGTTCTAGCCACTGCTTTTCAGACTTACCAGTGTTGTTAATGCAATTGCCGGATTTTAGTAATTCATAGGTTTTCCTGAAAGTTAAAATATGCCTGCCCCTAGATTTTCCAAATGTTATATCGCATAGCGTTAAATACGTCGAAGAAAACTGGAGCCAGGGGTTTTACCGAGTGCCTGTTCTGAGTTACCTCCGAGTGCCTGTTCTGAGTTACCTCTTTCAATGTCATGTGCTTAAGTAAGTGCCATTCTGCTCTGACCCCGATTATTCATGACCCCGATTATTCAGCATTTTGAACGCCCTCCTCAAAAAAGGGGTGACGATCGTCACCCCTTCCGCAAATATGACAATACAATTATCCGTTTACCAATTTAGTAGCAATACATGCTCCATGGCGTAACGCAATTCCACATCATGCCGCCGTCGCCAATTGCGGTATTCCAGGCACCATAGTCCCCTCCACCTCCACCTCCACCAAAGCCAGTACCAGTAAGTATGGTTCCGGTGCCGGGACCAGCAATCTGGTTGACGTTGAGTTCTGTGCCTGAAGAGCTACGAGTTACTTTCCAACGCATGTTACTACCATTTCCGTAGCTAGTAACATCCATAACACCTCCTGGTGCTAAGCCTCGCCTCAAAGCCTCTGCACCAGCCTCCAGAGCAGTGCTGCACGTATTACATATAATCGTCGATGGAGGAGGTTCATTTCCACCGCCACCCCCTTCATCACCTCCATCTTGAGCATGAGCAAACGTAGCTATAAATCCGAATACAACAACGATTAGGCATTTTAGTAAAATACGAAATAACACGTTTCTATCCTCCTTGGTTTATTAACGCAATGATTTCATGGGCTCTATTCACTACCCACACCTGATCTTCAATTTCCGCCATGCGGAAATATGCTTCAACTGGCTGTGCAGCTGTGAGATTTCCTTGCAAATAAGCCGCCAAGAACCAACTTGCCATGTTATTATCTAAAAATGAGTCCAAAAATGGATTCTGGTCCGCATGGCTCCGTCTTCGTAACGCCCCATGCAATATGGGCTCAGATGATCCTGAAATTCTCGTGGCCTCAATGGCGTAATAATCACCCTCAGCCCACCGTCGTGCAGAATAGGCCACATTCGCGAGAGCAAGCATCGCTGATGGATCTCCCTTCTGTGCTAGTGCAACAATTTCTTCGATCGACGTATTATTGGAAAATTTGTTTAACGAATCTGGATCTTGTCTATCTAGACGCGAATCCTGTTCAACGTAAACCTTGTGACCTCTCTCCGAAACAAAAGCCCGCCCCTTTTCCTCCATTAGTTCCTTCCAAGCCTCAATGTCGCTTTTGAGGTTTTCCTGTGTGACAATCTCACTGAGAACAGGAGAGTACGGCTGAGTTGTTTCCGAATGAGGCTGAGAACCGTCTGCAGGGTCTCGGGATGGAGGCGAAGATGAATTCACTGTAGTCTCAGACCCCAGCTGATTGTTGTCTGGTTGGGGTGAGGACGCTGGATCGGATACCGCTGTTTCAACAGGTTGGATAAACAAATGCTCTTTGTACGACTGAGGCGCTAGGAAGTAGGTAATAGCAATAACAACGATTAACGCTCCAGAAACAGCGGTAAATTTCTTCACTCTCGTCATTTTTAGTCTTCCTTGACCACTGGTCATCCTTCATCTAGATTTGAACATAACATGACATAACATAACAATCAATGACTAGCCCAAATCCGCAGATAGAGTCTCGCCAGCGCTTCAAGGGTCTCAAAACCCTTCTTTTAAACCTCATTACTGGCAGCTGCTGTCGGCATAACTGGGGATTTACTCAAAAACCACTCTCCAGTACAAAACAAACGCATAATCAGCTGTTTTAGACACAACTATCCTGTAGTTATCGTTTTTTCTATTCTAAACTCCTTAAATCGGTGGTGGGTCAAACCCCTTCAGTGCCGCGAGTACTCGTTCTAGCAGTTGGTGATGCGCAGCTTTCAATTTCACAAATAATTGCCGCCCCGTTTTAACCACTTTAGCGGCCATAGCATACAAGCGCCAACGCACGGTTACTGCCCGGTGTTGTGACAGCTCCACAGGTAATAGTTGGCGCATCAGTGCAAACAGGTTGTAGGATAGCGCAGAGATTAAGAAATACAGGGCATTGGCATTAAAGTCCGAACAGGGTAGAGAATATTTGGGAATATTTGGGGTCAG
>QIKG01000181.1 GCA_003232965.1 Oceanospirillales bacterium | reverse complement strand
CATCATTTTCATCTCCAGGTAGTGGTGCGAAGTAGCCAATGCTGGTTAACAAGCCACCGACAATCATGAAGGAAACAATACGCCCAATACCGCCTAACTCCGATAAATCGACCAGGAACAGTTTCAAGACCACCAGCGCTAGTAATATACCGCCTACAATCCATATTGGACGCAAGTTTTTACGGCTGGCGATTACTGTAATTATCACTCCGATAAGCGCCCAGAGTATAGAGATTGTGGTTTGAGTTAGAGAAGAATCAAACATACTATTATAATCGTAACTTACCTTAAACCAGTGGTGTGAAATACGAAATACACTGAAGTTAAGCCATATAAAAAACAGCCCTGCGAGCCCCGCTTGCACATTACGGGTTGGAATGTTTAGTGTTTCGAATATCTTATTAGAGCGCCGCCACCAACTCACAAGTGTCATGAATACGATTCCAAACATAATATCTACGGGGTTTAATACCGGCACCCAAGCTATAGGGTAGGCATCTCCCCGGCTTATGATGGCACCAATGCTCCACAGCACCAAAGCCCCGGCTAGAATAACAGCGGCATTTTGTTGATAAGCCTCAGCATGCTGGCCGAAAGGCCACCTTTTAGACTTGCTGACAATAATCAAAGCGATGACTGCAGGGATAGCCCAACCGATGATTTGCCAGCCGATGCTAAGTTGAAGGTTAATAGCTATAACCCAATTGGCCTCTATGACAATAAATAGTACGGCAAGCAGCAATACTGCGGTGTGGAGCCACGGAGTAATTTTAATTTTAGTTCCTGAATCATCTAGTTGGCGGAGTAGCCAGTAAAATGCAGAAAATGCGAACGGCCATACCAGCCATCCATAAGCAGTGCTTAGATTGCTGGGTATGTCGAATATCAAAGCCATTAACATGAACGGCAGCAACGCTATTGCAACAGTCCATGCATGCTGCCACACAGGCTTTGTGCGTAGAGCAGCGAATGTAAAGATGACACTAAGAATGCTGGCAAACCCAAGTACCGCATGATTTAGATAGCGGTAAGGGTAGTACTCATAAACCTGGTTATAGAAGCCGCCCATTATCCAGAGCAATCCCCAGACTAATAAAACCGGACTGAGTTTGGCTTCCCATCTATATTTCCCATCGAATTTCTTATACAGCAAGCGGGCACTGAGAATTCCTGCAACCGCCAACATAAGCGCACTGATAAAATCACCATTGATAAATGCTATTTGTTGTTCGTAGTTACTGTTCCATAAGACGATTACAGCAGCACCCAGTTGTAACAGCAGCCCAAACAGGCGTACGGATATCCGGTTTTGGCGAGTACCCAGCCAGATAAAACCCAGCCCTTCCAGTCCCCATGCTGCGGCTGTATATGCTGGCGAAATTGCGAAGGGAATGGCAAGTGAGGTGAAAATAACGCCCAGGGCAAGAAAGGCTTCTGATAATAGCCGTAGTCCATCTCCTGATTTTTTCCAGAGGAATATTGCCAGCGATATATAAAAGACACCAAAGCCAAGTACCGACAGTGCTACGCCGTACTCAATATCTTTGACCAGCAAATACTGCAAGGCAGATGCAGCCAGGGGTACGCCAAACAGCAGTGTGCCATCAACATAGCCACGCAATTTGGGCGGTTGACGCAAGGCAAAGAGAACAGCAATTAATACATAGAACAGGAAAAATAGCAGCAGAAAAGGTTCAGTTGTACTGAAGTTTTCTGCTTTATAATTAAATGCTCCCCATACGCTACCAATTATAAAAGTGAAGGCAAAACCCAGCAGGTTCAGCGGTCTCCAGGCCTTAAACCAAGCTACAGCGACCAACGCAACATTAAGAATGGCATAGTAACTAAACAGTCCCACATGGTTTCCGGAGCCGGATGATGCCAGAACAGGCGCCAGAAAACCACCAGAGAACCCGATGATAGCGAGTGCGCGTGAATCTTGCAGTACCGCTAGTGCCGCTGAAAGCATACTAACTATAAATAATAGTACAAAGGTTGGCAGTGAAGGCAATAAGTTATACATGTTAAATGCTGCAAAAATAACCAGGTAAAGTACGCCTATACCCGCACCTTGCAATAATAGCGCGTACTTGGCTTTTTGGTTGCGGATCCGCCAGCCAAACAGCAACAATGCAATAGCGCCTATAACAACAGCAATTAAGCGGTATTGGATAGGGAACATTCCTTTATCAGATATATATTTAAGTAGGAATGAGACACCAAAAAATAATATTAGTATGCCGATTTTAACAAACAGGTTGCCGCCAGTTAAAAAGTCTTTTAGGTAACTAAATACTTTGTCTGAAAGCCCAGGGACTCGCGGTGTTTGAGTGCGTGGTGAGCCGTCAGTGTTAGCTGTTGAGGTTTGCTCAGTGTGCGCTGGTACATGGCTCGGACTTGAGTCTGGCTTGAAGTCGACACCTGTATCAGTCGCGGGCTCGGTTTTGGATTCAACAATTGGAGTCGACTGTGCCCGCTTATCCGAATGAAAATCATTATCATGGAAATCTGGCTTTATAGCATTATCGACGACACTGGAGCTGGGTATTTGTTTGTCTTTTTCCCGCCGGTTGCTGGAAAGCATTTCTCGCAATTGTTGTAGTTCTTTTTGCAAGCTACCAACACGCGCAATGGTATAACCCAGGAAAGTTGCCAAGATTATTATCAGCATTGAATGAGATTGAGAAGTAATGCTGGTCACAACATAAGTTATTAGAAAGAAAATACCTGCTGTAATATATTTCTTCATTTTAAGTTTGCTCTATAGGGCCCTACGGCCCCGTTAACTTTATAGTCAGCGGCTAGAAACTAACTCCCAATTGGAGTATATCGCTATTTCGACACTTGCGACATGGGTTTTTAGTCGCTCATCTCAGGGCCTACCACTTCAAGGTTTTGGCCAGTCGTGCGATCTAATAAATGCTAATCGAGTGGTTCACTATACCAATTAATGGTATGACCTATTTTGCACACCACTCTTCAGCTATTATTCGCTCGGGCATACCAGTCGTTTTGCTGATTAATTTCAAAGGGGTTAATTCCGGGATATTGAACTGAAAACTTTGATATAGTTAGGATAGATAGCAAAATAAATATTAATTAATCAATTTTATCGATTCTGCCTCAATTAGAGTATGGATGTAATTTGAGTTTTCTGTAGCTTTTAAGTTTTATTCTAACTTGCTTAATCACTAGTTAGTAACGCTAATAAATACTCGAGTATGCTTGGCCCTAACACGAAAACAATCAAATATACCATGTCGTTTTAAGGCTGATAAAAAATTAAAATGAAGGTGGTATAAGATATCCCCTCCAGTCGTATTGGCATGAGGTGGTACACACTTAGCTAAACCAGATAGCATTATCGGGGGAATAGAGAATGGTCAGTTTTAAGCAAATTATTGAAGAAAACGACACCGCTTTTGGTAAAGCATTCGACCTCATTATTCAGCTGCTTATTGTTCTTTCCCTAATTAGTTTTTCTGTGGAAACTCTCCCTAATCTGGAGCCTGAGACTCGCACGTTTTTGCATCGTTTTGAAATCTTCACCGTGATGGTTTTTAGTATTGAGTACCTCTCACGAATTCTAGTTGCAAGTAATCGGCGGGCCTATATCTTTTCATTTTTTGGGATATTAGACCTGCTAGCAATCCTCCCCTTTTATCTCTCTACCGGGGTTGATCTAAGATCTCTGCGCTTATTCAGGCTACTCCGTCTGGTGCGAATTTTAAAATTCGCCCGGTATAGTGCTGCGGCCAAACGATTTCACCGAGCCTTCGTCCTCGCCAAAGAGGAGTTAGTGTTATTTCTTTTTGTAACATTAATATTGATCTTCCTTGCGGGTGTTGGAATATATTACTTCGAAAACCCTGTGCAACCTGAATCATTTACTTCCATTTTCCACAGTTTATGGTGGGCCATTTCTACATTAACAACGGTTGGCTATGGGGATATCTATCCGGTGACCGTTGGCGGTAAGTTATTCACCTTTGGCATACTGCTTATCGGCCTAGGTATAGTCGCTGTGCCAGCGGGCGTGCTCGCATCAGCGCTTGCCAAGGCGCGCGAGATGGAAAACTGATTTAGAAATGTCTGCATTTACACACATCACAAATACCGAGCTTAACCACAATACTTGGCTTCAACCCATAAATTGTTTTCATTTAACTGATTCTTCGTCGTAATAAAAAGGGCGTTACAACTATGAAATATATTCAATCTCTAACCAACCTAAATGCTTATCAAAAAGTACGCCAGAGCAGCCTGGCAATCTCTGGCGGCCTTTGTACTGCAGGTGGCCTGGTGGCCGATGTACTGCAGCCACTCGCGCCGTTTGTTTTTTACCTATTTATCATTTCCGGTGTGGCTTTTGGTTTATTGGGGTTGTTGTATTACAAAGGTAAAAAAGAATTATTGGGCGCATTAGCACTTAGCGGAATGGCCTTTGTTGCCACTGGCTTGTTTAGCCTTATGCAGCAGGGACCAGAGGCGGAGGAGCGTGGCATCATCGCCGTCTCGGTACCCGCCATAGCTTCGCTTCAGGATAGGCTGGGGATTATAGAAATGAAGCTTGATGATATCAAAGCAGATACCGGAGAGATCAAAGCAGGTACACAGGAAATAAAAGACAGCACTGCCAGGATAGAAGCCAAATCTGATGAAATGCTGGCTGCTATAAGAAATGGCTTTGGCAGCAGTAACGGCGTTATTGCAAACCCTGCAAGCCCCGAAGAGTACTACCACAATGCCCGCATACAGGAACTTGCCGGTGATTATTCAGCCGCCAGACGCTCATACCTTGAGTATTTTAAAAGCAACCTAGCCATGCTTGATCCCCATCTGCGTTTTATTACCTTTCTGAAAGTTCAGGAAGGCACCGCCGGTGCTCGCGAAACATATAATGAAATAACTGCCCGCAGTACAAGCCCGATACCTGCCTATACCAGGCTTCTATTGCTCGGTACTGAAAAGCGCATTGAAGCATTGAAAAAATACTTCAAGGAAAACCCGAAGTTTGCAGCGGTGGCATATCATTTGAGTATTGAATATTCCGAAAGGCGCCTTGGAAGCCAGACCATTGGCGATAAACGAGAAGAGCTATATTATCTAAAAGCCTTCCAAGAAAGGGATAATAATGGCGGTCTGATGCGTTATATTATTGACCAAGATATGGTTTCAGATTGGCGTGCTGATGTCACCGAGCGTCGTGTCGCACTAGAAAACGGAATAACCGGCGGGGTTTTAGAAAACCCAGTCTCACTCAGCTGGATGTCACATAATGCCGGCTGGAACGGAAATATCTCAATCAGTGAACCAGCCCAAGATATCAAGTGGAGAATCAAAGGGCAGGGACAGCCCAGATCAACTGGCAATAGTGGCTATAATGATCCCAGAACAGGCCAGTCAGCACCAAAATCATTCTTTGAACTCTCCAAAAAGCAGCCTGCTAGTACGATTGAAATATGGTACACCGATCTTCAAGGAATAGAACGCGGACCTTTTTCATTCGAATTTACACCGGCCAAAGAAAGCGTTGATGCCAACCGCCGCCTGCTTGAAATGACCACGACCTCATGGCTTTCGTTCAGGAAGCTTGATAGTTCAACCCTGCTATATTTCTCACATCTGATGGCTTACAGGGGTGCTATTGAAAAAATTCAATATGGCATTGACAGCACTGTGCCTAATAAAAACTTCAGATTTTCTGCATGGAATAAGCCGGGCATAGCTCCAATCACTGCCAACATGAAGCTTTATTTGAAAGTACCACGCAGCAGCCAATACGCCACGATACAACTCACTTATAAAAATGGTGATAAGTCAGAAATAATTCGTATTGATCGCTGATGGTATTATTTAGCTGTAGACTGAGTGGTTTTAAGGACTGTCTCAATGCGAAATAGTATCAGACCTTGTGTTTTGCATTAATTCAAAAACGCTCTGAAACAGGTGATTATTCACTTTTATCTCAGGGGTTTGCTACTGAGGAAACATCTATGATTGGGTTATACCTCGTTTTCTCGAATACTTTTAATCAGCGACTAAAAAGATGAAATATATTAAATTTACAGCATGGATGGTTGTTTTATTGGTAATAATCTCTCTAGGGTTTAAGGCTAAAAAGCAGAGGGATAATCAAAATGCTTTAGTAGCAGCTGAGGAGCTTGCTACCTATGGCCTCGGAGGGAGAAAAGCCAAAGCATCGATGCCTGAGGATTGGAATATCAAAATTACAGGAGAGATAGAGCGGGGGGTAAGTTATGTAATACGAGTTAGCTACTATTCGCAATCCGATAGCAAACTATGCCAGAGCAAACAGCTGATGCCCTTTAGCCCTGACCGAACCGCCACCAAGCTATACGCCTATTATCCCGAAATAAGCGACGGAAAGCATTCAATAACAATCCCGTTAACCGAGCACGACCCTAAAGAAGGTTGTAAATATAGGGTGCATAATGTCCGTATGAATCTTGATCTGGATAAGGGGAAATACCTTCTGCCTTCAGGTGCGTTTATGCTGTTCTATGCTGATTGGGCAGTGAATAAGTTAAACCCTCCCGGCTATGGTTTCCGGCGGCGGCAGGTAAATAACAGACTTATAAATATTGAATGTGTTTTACCAGATCCCAACAACCTCCATTTTAGTTCTTCCCCTTGTGGCTTAGCTCCTGTCGAAAAGCGTTTCGCGGTTTCTCAACGATTACCAATTGATAACTCAACTTATGAAATAAATATAAGTTTTTTATCTCAGGGTGAATACATTGAGAAGAGATCTACACCCTAAATTTAGGGCGGAAATCGAGAGACGCCGCATAAAGGCATTCCCGGCTGCAATAGCGTACATTACTCCCCATTAACCGTAGGGTGGGCATTTATGCCCACGCGTAAAAATCCAGCCAACCCAACCTGTTTCGCAGATACTTATAATTTGTGCGGCGTGGGCATAAAACCAATAAGGGCAGGCATCAAATGCCAAAGCATCTTTCGCCACCACAATAACAAAAATTCAATCGGAGCCTGTCCCCGATTGATTCCCGAGTATCGAATGACAAACCCTTGTGCTTTTTTGATTTTTAGACAAGCCCATATTGTTGTGGATTTTGACAGCATTTTGCGGGTGAAATCGTAGCCTTCAGTCTTACAGCCTAAAAGAGAAAACGGCAGCTTGATTATCTTAAAGAAAGCCTTTTAATAGGTTGCTAAGTTTTTTATCGTCAGAATCATTCTTATTATATGCTTATGAACAGCTTGGACTGTTTGAGACTCATTTGTATTGGACAGGGCAATGTTTGACTTTAAACTAAAATTAAGTTATAAATGATATGCTTTATTAAGTAATTGTAATATGAATGGAGTTTTAGTTTTTTGTAGAGGTGTTGTGAGAGTTCTTACAAAACACCAAACTAACATGAAGTATATAAATAATTAAAATCGGTGGAAAACCGCCCGCTTTGGCTGTTTTGCCTATTAAATTTACTTAGGTAGATTAACGAGTTTAACGACATTATGTTCAGGCTTCATACGCCTTTTATGGTGTAAGCCGTCTAAACTTCATTGTCAATTTAATAGAACAAACCAGTTCAAGTATTTTGAATGTAATATTTAGTTCGGGCTTTATTGATATAAAAGCACATAGTAATAAAGCTCTACATATGGAATTAAACGAGAACAGGAAAAAACAAATGAAACGAAACAAACTATTTACCGCAATGGCTATTGTTGGTGCTTGCTTGTGTACAACAGCGGTGTTGGCACAAGATGAAGTTACTGAAGAAGCTGTAACTGATGATATGATGATGGAAGAGGTTATGATCATTGGCTCTAGAAGCCAAAGAGCAAGAACCATTTCTGATTCGCCAGTACCAGTGGATGTAATTTCAGCTGCAGACATTAACGCCTTAGGCGGTACTGCCGATCTTACAGATAACCTGAAGTCATTAATTCCTTCATACACAGCAACGCCAGCAACTGGCGATGGCAGTGCATTCGTAAGGCCTACTTCACTGCGAGGAACAGCTTCTGACCAAACACTGATTTTAGTGGATGGTAAAAGAAGGCATCGTTCTGCGTTGGTGCAATTTTTCGCTCCAGCGGCTGGTAACGGCGCGCATGGTGTGGATATTGGTATGATTCCATCAATCGCGCTAAAACGGGTTGAAGTACTGCGTGATGGTGCATCATCACAGTATGGTTCAGATGCAATCGCAGGTGTAATCAACTTTGTAACTAAAAATGCTTCAGAAGGCGGTGAATATCAAATTCAATATGGGAATTTTTATGAAGGCGAAAGCAGTTTAAAAGTTGGTTTGAATCAGGGTTTCTCTCTTGGGGAAAATGGCTTTTTAAATCTGAGTCTTGAGTATCAAGATAATGAAGCCCTATCAAGAGGTATTCAACGCCCAGATGCACAAGCACTGATAGATTCAGGTGTTGTTGGCGTAGGTGCTGATGCTCCGTTTGGTGATGCTCCGCTGGTGCAAACCTGGGGTCGTCCTGAAACTGAAGCTTTGAGGTTTTATCTGAACTCTGGTATTGATGTTGGCGAAAGCTCTACATTATATACCCGTGTTGGCTATGCCGATACTTCAGGTCGCTACAGATTCTTCTACCGTAATCCTGGTCACAGCACGCTAGCCACTCTATCTGGTCTTGGTTATACAGGCTCCTTATTGGATACTGGTTTTACCCCATACTTGGATGGTGATCAAAAAGATTTCTCCTGGGTTTCTGGCTTAGAAGGTGAGTTTTCAAATGGAACAGCCTTTGATTTCAGCTTTAGCTATGGCAAAAATGAACTGGATTATTTCCTTAATAATTCCATTAATGCAGGCTTGGGCTTAACCTCTTCCTTACAAATTCCACAAATGGATTTTAATGTTGGTGGCTATGAGCAAAAAGAATTCAATTTGAATGCAGATTTCTCAGTGCCAGTGGGTGACTCATTGAATGTTGCTTATGGTTTTGAATGGCGCCAAGAAACTTATACAGCTATTGCAGGCGAACCAAGCTCTTATCAGAACGCAGATGGAACACCAGGATCAGGCGTTAGCGGATTCCGCGGAATTCCAACAACCGATGCGGGTAAATTTGATCGCGATAACTATGCTTTATATTTAGATATCGAGCAAGATGTTAGTGATAGGTTCATGGTTCAATATGCATTACGCTTTGAAGACTTCTCGGATTTTGGTAGTACCATTAACGGCAAACTAGCTGCGCGTTTCAATGTTACTGACACCACTGCACTCCGTGGTGCCATATCGACTGGTTTCCATGCACCAACACCCGGTCAGGCTAATGTTCGTACCACCATCACAACATTTGATGGCGCTACTGGTCTACAGGTTGAAGAAGGTCTGATTCCACCAACTGACCCAAGAGCTCTTGCAGTAGGTGGTCAGGCATTGACTGAAGAACAATCATTTAACATCAGCTTTGGTTTAACTTCAGATCTTACCGATAACACCACATTGACCCTGGACTTTTACCAGATTAATGTTGATGACCGGATTTATCGCACGGGCGACATTGCTGCAAACGATGGCACAACCATTTCTTTTTACACTAATGCTTTAGATGTAGAGCACAGTGGTGTTGATTTGGTGATCACTTCGGGTATCGACTGGTCAGATGCGCTTAGAACTGATCTTTCTTTTGCTTATGGCTATAACAAGATTGATGTAGTTAATCAAAAATTTGTTGGTAATGTACAACCTGTAAGCGACAGCTTGGTAGAGGATATTGAAAACAACTATCCGAAACACCGTTTTGTGGTGACAGCTAACACTCCGTTTGGTGAAAAGTGGAACTTAATGTTTAGAGCTAACTTCTACGGTGAGCATTATGATGAGCGTGGTGTAATTAACCCTGCTGACGGCCTTAATCCAAGTGCGAAAATTGGTTCAACCATCTACATAGATGCTGAATTGGGTTATCAAATGACTGACAACTTTAGAGTTAAACTTGGTTTTGCTAATCTATTCGACAGCTATGTTGAAGAAGTTGGTCCGCCAAAATACCCTCGTCGTAGTGCAGCTAACTACGAAGGTGGGTCATGGTATTTAGGTGGTTCCTACAGTTTCTAAACTGAAAAACTACTGAAACCAGAAAACCCGGCTTTTTTTGCCGGGTTTTTTTTGCCTTTGTTAAGCTGTAAATGTTGCAGTTCATCAACAACAGTTGTAAATTACCAGTAACCATTCAATAGCCCTTAATCAGAGCCTCCTTAAAGTACTCTAATGAAACCACTAACACCCTTTATAAGACATGGAAACAGTCAGAAACTCTGTTAATCAATCAGGTCTCTCTTGCTAGAGAGAACAACCATCAACAAGTGTTTAAATTTGGCTTTGGGCAAAGCCCGTTTCCTGTGCCAAAAACAATCTCGGATGCATTGGCAAAGGCGGCATCAAGAAAAGAATATATGAGCGTGCAGGGACATCCTCCACTGCGACAGGCTATTGTAGATTTCCATAATCAGCTTGAAGCTAAGAACTGGCAGGCAGATGAGATTATCGTGGGTG
>QIKG01000270.1 GCA_003232965.1 Oceanospirillales bacterium | reverse complement strand
GGTCTAGTTCACGCTTAATGGTGTGAACGCCCATTCCAGTCAGACGCAGTATTTCATTGATATAAAAACTTTTTTCAGGTTGAACATAGAACAGCCCCAGCACTTTCTTCTGCGTGGTGGTAAATAGTGCATCAGCCAATTGACTCATTTATTCATCTCGATAATACATAATAAATGAACTATAGTTCATAACAGATGAATTATCAAACATCTTGAACCAGAGTGCTTAAATAGCCCACCATATATTAATGTTGATCAGATATTTTCGATGTGCCTGTCTCCGGTTGATTACCCCTCGTGGGAAAATCTGGAATCGGTCTAAAGCTGCCTGTCCTCAGAGGGTCGTCCTTATTGCGGCGTTTGTTTCGTTTATGCATGGTCGTAATAAGTCTGCAATATTTAAATCCCATCGCTCCATAGAAAAAATTCGAAGCCTGAGCTGGCTACAATTTGAACAGTTTGTCGGCAGTTACTTCAAAGGTCAGGGCTACATGGTAATAGAAACACCAGCGGGGCCTGATGGCGGGATTGATCTTGTTTTAAGAAAAGATGGCAAAAAAACTTATGTACAGTGTAAGCACTGGAAGACCTATAAAGTAGATGTTGATAAGGTCCGTGAGCTCTTAGGTGCGATGACCGCTGGTACTGCCGATTATGGTGTATTAGTCACAACCGGAGAGTTTACTGCCGCTGCCCTACAGTTCGGCTCCAAGCATGCTATCAGGTTGATTGCGGGTGCTGAGCTGGAATCCTTACTGCGAGATGATATTGCTGTTGGAATCGAGTCTCCCGTCACTCGGGAAAGTTCGGAGCTGTGTCCAGTGTGCCAATCGGCGATGATTTTGCGTACCGCTAAAAAAGGCCCAAATTCCGGGTCCCAGTTTTGGGGCTGCTCAAGGTTTCCCGCATGTCGTGGTACAAGAAGCGCTTAATAATTCGGTAATCTATGAATATTCAGGCGTCCTATAAAGCAGGGGGCTTGCTAGGGTGTCGATAATAAAGTTGCTGATCGTCTGCAGTGAGCCAGACAAAAACTATTTTGCTTGATTTCAAACAAAATAAAACCGGTTGAACAATTTCAGATTCGTTTGTTAATTGGAAAATACTATATCCACTGTTTTGTTAATTGACTGGATGAGTAACCTGCTGATATTAATAGCAAATATAGGAAAGGGTGTCTTGTCCTTGATTTGCATACTTAAAATGCCTACAATATGTGTACAACTCACCTCTTCTGAGTATTATTTAGTTAGTATTTATTTGAGGCGAAAAGACCGCCTTCTGGCGGTTTTTTCATTTCTATGGATATAGAATAGCTTATGGATACAATAGTTTACATAGATGGTTATAACTTATTTTATGGTCGACTAAAAAATACTCCATTTAAATGGTTAGATCCAGTTAAGTTATTTCAATCTATTTCTAAAATACAAAACCCCTCATCAAACATTGTTAAAGTTAAATTTTTCACTTCTCCAGTAAAATCTAATTTTGCCTCCCATGGTCGAAAATCGGCAAAAGCACAAAATGACTACCATAGAGCGCTTAAACAAGTTTACGGTGATGGAATAGATATTATTTATGGCTATCATACGGTTGAAATGGGGTTCCCACCGCTATATAAAAAACCCATTGATAAAAATGACCGAGTAGAGGTCTGGAAATTTGAAGAAAAGCAAACAGATGTTAACATTGCCTTACATATGTATCGCGATGCAATATGTGAAATATGTGCACAACAAATTTTAGTATCTAACGATTCTGACCTAGAGCTTCCTTTAAAGTTCGTTAGTGAAGACAAACCCGAAATAGATTTAGGTTTGATCATCCCGAGGGAAAAACCATCTACTACAGGAAAATCTAGATCCCCGAATAAAAGGTTAAGCCAGTATGCTGATTGGACACGGAGTTATATTCTTGATCAAGAGTGTCAAGATTCTCAATTAAACGACAAGATAGCCACAAATAAAAAGCCAATTATAAAGCCTGAGCATTGGTAATAAGAAATTATTATATATTTTACAAATTTCAACCCTAACAAATCACTGCAGTTGACCAGCCAATACGCTGTTTTTCTCTGCTTGTCCAGAGCATGAGCCCCTGCAGTTTGGGCCCAGCGTGTCAATCGACGATGATTTTGCGTATCGTTGAAAAAGGCCTAAATTCTGGGTCCCAGTTTTTGCGGGGCTCAAGGTTCCCCGCATGTCGCGATACAAGCGCCGCTAAATAATTCGGTAATTTCCGAGTATTCAGGCGAGCTAATAAAAAATTGATATAAACCTTATCAAATGATTGAATCAGGCGTCCTGCTTCACGCACGGGAAATAAATTTGGCGTTTGCGGTATTTACCTTTATGACTTCACCTGTTTCCAGATATTCGGGTACTTGAATCTCAATTCCAGTAGATAATATTGCTGGTTTGGTGCGGGCGGTGGCGCTGGCACCTTTTATTCCCGGTGCAGTCTCGGTGATCTCAAGGCTTACCGCTTGGGGGAGCTCTACCCCGACAATTTCGCCATCAACCAGCATGGCGATCATACCTTCAAGATTTTCGCTCATATAGCCCAATTGTTCTTCCAGTATATCGGCGTTCAGCGTGTATTGGCTGTAATCTTCATTGTCCATAAAGATAATCATTTCGCCTTCGCGGTAGGAAAATTGAACCGCGCGGCGGGTGAGGTCGCCGTCTTTTACAAAGTCATCTCCCTTGAGGGTTTGTTCCAGCTTTTGACCAGTGCGCACATCAAAGAATTTTATTTTGTATAAAGTTGAAGCACCGCGCGCCGATGGTCTGCGAATATCGATTTGGCGGGCAATATATACATTGCCATCCAGTTCTACTACAGTTCCTTTTTTAATATCACTTGCTTTTGGCATGTTCAAACCTCGGATGAATGACTTGCAGTATTTGCTGCTGAATAAGCCATTATACTGAACTATTCAGCGGCTGACTGATCGGTAAATGATAAAGATTTAAGGCATACTTGTGTACTATTGCTTTGGGGTTATAGTGAAGCCTCAGCTAACATTCGGTTTTCGCCTAAAGGACTTGCGAATAATGTCATTCTCAGCACAAATTTTACGGTTTGATTAATGATTGTAGACCCATCGGTTAAACCTCAACGCGACTGGCGGCAAATATTGCGTAGCCGAAAAATGCTGACTTGCCTGTTTCTGGGTTTTGCCTCGGGTCTGCCGCTGTATGTATTGATCCAACTGGTACCCGCCTGGTTGCGCAGCAGTGATGTGGACCTCAAGACCATTGGTCTGTTTTCTCTGATCTCACTGCCGTATACCTGGAAATTTATCTGGTCGCCCTTGATGGATCGCTTCCGTTTGCCATTTTTAGGTCGCCGTCGGGGCTGGGCTTTGCTGACGCAGATCGGCCTGTTCTTTTCAATTGGTGCCTTGGGCATGTTCAATCCGCATGATTCCATGCAGATGATTGTCGGCTTGGTATTTTTGGTGGCGCTGTTTTCGGCATCCCAAGATATTGTAATCGATGCGTATCGGCGTGAACTGCTGGCCGATGATGAACTCGGTCCCGGGACATCCATCTTTATCAATGCCTACCGTCTTGCATCCCTTGTGCCTGGTTCGTTGGCGCTGATACTTTCCGACATTCTGCCATGGACTACGGTCTACTGGGTGACGGCAAGTTTTATGGGGATAGGCATTATCACTACTCTAATGATTCGAGAAGTAGGCGAGGATACTCTAGCACCGCATAGCTTGCATGAGGCGGTGGTGGAGCCCTTCAAAGAGTTTTTCGGCAGGAGAGGTTGGCAGAGTGCCTTATGGACGCTGGGCTTTCTCCTGCTGTATAAGCTGGGGGATAATATGGCTACTGCTCTATCCACACCGTTTTATCTGGATATGGGCTTCAGCCTGACTGAAATTGGCACTGTGGTCAAGGTGGCGACACTTTGGTCGACCATTGTCGGATCAATTATCGCCGGCATAGTCATGTTGAAAGTCAGTATTAACCGTGCGCTGTGGGTGTTTGGGGTGGTGCAGCTAGTTTCAATTCTCGGCTTTGCTTGGCTGTCCATGGTTGGTAATGATTCTATGGTGTTGTTTCTGGTGGTCAGCTTTGAATACCTGGGCGTCGGCATGGGCACAGTGGCATTGACCGCTTATCTGGCGCGTGAAACCTCCATCGCCTTTACTGCCACCCAGTTTGCGCTATTTTCCAGTTTTGTTTCTATCCCCAGGATTTTTGCCAATGCATCAACCGGTTTTATAATCGAGGCCATCGGTTATACCCTATTTTTTTTCCTGTGTACTGCCATCGCCATACCGGGAATGTTGCTGTTGTTTAAAGTAGCCCCGTGGAGTGAAAGAAAACAGGAATAGGTCGGAGCGCTATACTACAATCAAGGATTTGCTTGGTAAATTGCACCTAGAAGCAGGGGTTTTTCGGCACCGGTAATCTCACGGGTATCCACCAGTTTATTATGTAATCTTTGCCAACCTAACCAGGCGAATAATAGACCCTCAACCCAGTCCGGATCCACTCCAGCCACGGCTGTACTCGCAACATTTATGCCCGGTAACAGCTTTTGCAGGCGCTTCATCAGGTCGGTGTTATGTGCACCGCCACCACAAACCAGCAATTGAGTACTAGAAATATCACCCTCAGGTCCCAATGCAGATGCAATGCTACGGGCTGTTAGCTCGGACAAACTGGCCTGAATGTCTGCGGCTGGGAAGGTATCGAGCGGCGTGTGCCGGGATAGCCAGCGTAAATTAAAATAATCGGTGCCGGTGCTTTTTGGTGGTGGCAGTTGAAAGTAGGGGTCTTCAAGCCATGCAGTAACTAGGTTTTCGTTGACTTGCCCGCTAGCTGCCCAAGCGCCGGATGGGTCGTAATCTTTATTTTTATTTTGCATAACCCATGCATCCAGCAAGCAGTTGCCGGGGCCGGTATCAAAACCGCTGCCATCCGGCTGGCTGAGGTTGGCAATGCCGCCGATATTTACCACCGCTGTGCAAATTTCACCAGCCTGGAAGATTTCCCGATGTAGCAACGGCGCCAGTGGTGCGCCCTGACCACCGGCTGCAATATCCATACTGCGGAAGCCACTCACTACTGGCAGCCCTGTCAGCAGGCTTAAGCGGTTCGCATCTCCAAGCTGTAGGGTCCAGGCCATCTCGGCTTGCGGGTAGTGGCCAACGGTCTGACCGTGAAAACCAATACCGGCAATAAGCTCTGTCGGACAGTGGTTTTGACTTAGTAGGGTGTTGACTGCATCGGCAAAAACGAGAGACAGCTCACCATGCAGGCGCATAATGTCGGCTAATTGCGGACTAGAGTCGTGAATTTTTACGGCAAGCTGTTTAAGCTCAGCTTGGAGTTCGGTCGGAAAAGTGTGGCTGTGGACAGCTACTATCAGCGGCTGAGGATGACTAAAATCTGCCAGTACCACATCAATACCGTCGATGCTGGTGCCGGAGAGCAAGCCGATGGCATATTTATTCGGCTTTGGCATCACTCACAGCCGTGTTTTGGGCTAGTAGTTGTACTTGATCCAGTTGATTCAACTGGGTAATCAGAGGTTCGGCAATGCGTTTGAATTCAGGTAGTTCATCTGCCGGTAAGGGATCAGCCTTGGGCAGCTTAACGGTACGTGGGTTACGGTGTACCCCATTAACTACAAATTCATAATGTAAGTGTGGGCCGGTTACCATACCGGTTGAGCCAACGGTACCAATAGTCTGTCCCTGACGAACCCGTTGCCCGGATTTGACTTTGCGTTTGGTGAAATGCAGGTATTTGGTAACAATGCCATTGGCATGCTGAATAAACACATGGTGGCCGTTGTATTTACTGTAAGCGGAGCGGATTACTTTGCCATCCCCGGCTGAATAGACCGGCGTGCCTCTAGGAGCGCCGTAGTCAATACCACGATGAGCTTTTACCCGTTTAAGAACCGGGTGATAGCGTTTCGGGTTGAAACTAGAGGTTATATAGGAGAAGTTCAGGGGCGCCCGCAAGAAGCTCTTCTTCATGTTTCGGCCTTCAGGAGTGAAATAACTGAAGCCGTCATCACTGGCGAAGCGAATGGCCCGAAAAATCTCGCCCTGATTTACAAATGTAGCCGCATAAATATCACCGTCTCGTAAAAACTCACCATCGCGGTAAAGCTTTTCATAAATCAGGCTAAAGCTATCGCCCTGTCGAATGTCGAGAACAAAATCGATATCCCAACCAAAAATATTGGCTAGTTTCATTACCATACTATCGGAAAGTCCGGCATTTTTACCGGCTATAAAAAGTGAGTTTTGAATGACCCCAGTTGCGTGTAGCTGACGGCGATCTACTTCGCGATAAATATCGGCTACAGAAAGCCCCTCCTCGTCCAGCGATACTGTGATAAAACGGGTTTCACCTAATTCCACACGCAATTGGGAAAAACTGCCATCGGCTTTGTCTTTAAATAATAGTTCCTGGCCCAGGCGCAGGCGCGGCAGGTTTTTTGTTTCTTTATTGAGCTTAATAATTTCATGCAGTAGGGTAACGCTGTAACCCCGGCTGCGGAAAATAGCATCCAGAGTTTGACCTGATGCCACCTTGATGACATCCCAGTCTGCATTTAGGGTTGCAGGCGAATTAGTCTCAGGTATTTGCTCAGTATCTGTTGCCAAGGTAACCGAATCAGTGCTTTGATCTGGGCCTGAAGTTAGGCTTGAAGCCGGGCTGAAGTGTTTATCTTGGCCGGGCAGGATGATTTCTTTAACCAGTGATTCAGTAGTCACCGGCGCAGGATCCGGCATAGGGCTTACCAGCCCCATAGCGATACCGGTAAATATAAACAGTGCGGCAACCAATAATCCGTTACGGGTAAGGCTGGAACCAAATAATCTCTGGATGAATTTATTGGCCTTGATTTGCGGAATAAGTTTAAACATATATAAGATAGTCGCTACTGCTGCTCGCCGATGGCGTAACCTTAACTGCCACCCTGGTCAGCGTCAATTGGAATGCGTCGGAATGTTGTTGAAAAGCGCATCTGGGGCAGAAAAGCAGTAGAAATACGGGTTTTTGACGATTCGGGCACAATATGAGCTTAATTTTTTCAAAACTGTATTCACAGCATTGCCTATAGGTACTACAATCAGTCTTTGAGTTTGGCTATGGTGTATTGATACTGATGATAGATGAAGCAATCCGTGAAATAAGTCGCGGAACGGAAGAAGTAATCAAAGTGGCAGAGCTTGAGCGCAAGCTTGAGCGTGGCAAACCGCTGCAGATAAAGGTGGGTTTTGACCCAACGGCGCCGGACCTCCACCTTGGGCATACTGTGGTGATCAATAAAATGCGCCAATTTCAGCAAATGGGGCATGAGGTCACATTCATGATAGGCGATTTCACTGGTTTGATTGGTGACCCTACCGGTAAAAATGTCACTCGCAAGCCATTAACCGTTGAGGAAGTGGCTGAAAACGCAAAAACCTATACCGAGCAGGTGTTTAAGATTTTGGATCCGGAAACCACAAAAATCCGCTTTAACTCCGAGTGGATGAATGAAATGGGTTCTGTCGGTATGATTCGCCTAGCATCTCGATATACAGTTGCGCGAATGTTGGAACGGGAAGATTTTAAAAATCGGTATAAGTCCGGTGTCTCAATTGCAGTGCATGAATTCCTCTACCCGTTAGTACAGGGCTATGACTCTGTAGCGATGAAAACTGATGTGGAAATGGGTGGCACCGACCAGACTTTTAACATGTTAGTAGGCCGACATTTACAGCAACAGTATGGCCAGGAACCACAGGTGATTATTACCCTGCCATTACTGGAGGGTCTGGATGGCGTGCAGAAGATGTCTAAGTCGCTGAATAACTATATTGGAATTGATGAGCCTGCCAATGCCATGTTCGGGAAAATCATGTCGATTTCTGATGAGTTGATGTGGCGTTATTTTGAATTGCTTAGTTTCCGCTCATTAACGGATATTAAAGCGCTGAAGTCGGCGGTTGAGGCTGGTAGGAACCCGCGTGATGTTAAGTTTGAGCTGGCGGCGGAAATTATCACTCGTTTTCATAACACTAGTGCAGCAGAGGCGGCGCAGGCAGAATTTATTGCGCGCTTTCAGAAGGGTGCAATGCCCGCAGACATTGATGAGAAGACACTATTGTTGGCAGATTTGACAAACCCAGGGATAGCGACCATTTTAACGGCTTGTGGACTAACCGCTAGTAATTCAGATGCCTTCAGAATGATTAAACAAAAAGCGGTTAAGATTGACGCTGAAGTCATCAGCGACCGTAATTTGCAACTTCAGCAAGGATTTTCAGGCGTGTTGCAGGTGGGTAAGCGACGCTTTTGTAAGCTCTTTTTGAAATAAATCAATTAAAATAAATTGTTGAAATTAAATATGTTGGATTCATTTTTAAAGCAGCCTCCCGCTACCCTCACTGATATCAATTGGCAGGCTTGGCAAGCGGTAAATCCTGCCACCCTGTTATTTGTGATCAAAGATGGTGAGATATTATTAATTCGCAAAAAACGCGGTCTGGGAGCAGGAAAAATTAACGCTCCTGGTGGAAAGTTGGAAGGAACCGAAACTCCGCTGGAATGTGCGCTCAGGGAAACTCACGAAGAACTGGGTATCCACGTACTTTCTCCGGAATATTGCGGTGTTCATCAATTTCAGTTTGTCGATGGTTACTCCTTGCTTGTGCATGTCTATAAGGCCTCAGATTATAGTGGTGAGCCGATAGAAACTGATGAGGCGATACCACACTGGTTTAAGCTTGATGAAATTCCCTATGCGGAAATGTGGATGGATGACTGCCTCTGGTTACCTTTGGTTATTAGCGGTGAAAAATTTACCGGACGCTGGTTGTTCGACGGTGACCAAATGCTGGACTACGAACTCAAGGCTGAAGCTGCAATATGAGCAAGTAATTTGTAAAGGTTTGGCTTGAACTGGTCAGCAAGCTAAAGATATGTCTATAATAGTAGAGGGAACAATAAATAAGAGGTGTCAACTATGGAGCTATCTCCTGCACTAATCATTGGTTTAATAGCCGCAGCAGTGATGATATTTTGTCTTTACCAAGTAATCACTATTGGTAAGCAGTTCAACGGTGGTATTGTTGGCAAACAATGGCACTACCTAACTTGGTTAGTCGTTTTGTTTACTTTTGGCTATATCGCCCTACCGTTTTTTGGCGAGTTACCAGCTGAAACCATGCAGTTGGTGGTTTCCTTTGTGTTCCTGTTTGGCGCTGTCTATGTGTTGATTACTATTAAGTTGATCAAAAAAATAGTGGATGTCCTGTCTGCCTGACAATACCGATTATCGAGAAGCTTCTAATGTATCATCAAAA
>QIKG01000105.1 GCA_003232965.1 Oceanospirillales bacterium | reverse complement strand
AATGTCACTAATGCGGACTTGTGGCGCATCTATACCGTGGATAAAGAAGGTCGCAGCTATTTAATGGGTATGGCGAAAATAGAAGAGCAACAACTTAAATCCGTACGCTTGTTTCCCGGCTTAGCGACTCCCGTACAAGCGGGAGTTCAGGCATAAAAAAGCCCCGTAAATCGGTCGATTTACGGGGCTATATTACAGTTGTTCGAGCTTAGAAGCGTTTACCAAAATTCAGGCTGTACACAATTGGGTCAATATTCACATTCCCCAATGAAACGCCATCTAATGTCGCTCTGGTAGAAATGTCAATGTAACGAACACTTGCATTAATCAACCAGTTATTCGATAAATTGAAATCTGCACCCGCCTGTAGCGCGAAACCAAATGAATTACTAAGGCTTAAGCGTGTACCATCTAGCGCGCCTCTGGTGCTTTCATCCCAGAAAAAAGTGTAGTTAATGCCTAGACCTATGTATGGGTCGAAAGTGGCCTCAGGCATAAAGTGGTAATTTAGGCTAACTGTAGGTGGTAAGTGCTTGGCAGAGCCAACTGTAGCTCCACCATCAGCTAATGTAATATCATGATCAAATGGCCAAGCCGCCAGTACTTCCAGTTCGATATTTTTTGTCATCATTTTACCCAATGTGAAGGAAAATGATGTCGCATCCTCAACGGAAACAACAGGGTGGTTATTGGAGTCCGGGGCAATCACGGAAAAGCCTGCGCGAACGATCCAGTCCGTTTCGGCTGTCGCAAGTCCGGAAGCTAACAATAAACTGCTAGCAAGTAATGTTTTAGTGAATTTCATAATAATACTTCCCTTATAGATTCGGATGATAAGTGTGCTTTCTTGAGATACGGTTGCTATAGGTTTGGTGGTTTGGTTTGGTGGTTTTCTCAAAAATATCAATAATTTCAATAATATATAAGGTAAAACACACACAAATAAGCTATAGACCATAAATCGCGAACGCATTGTACCAGATTTAAGCCATGAGCACAGGCGGGGGCTTTCTTCTTTCGCCAATAAGCACCTGCCGTGATTGTGTTTTTGTGAAGGTACGGCGGTGCTGTTTGTAATGCTTGGAATTTCTGAGCTTGTAGAGATGAGAAACAGAGATTGCCAATAGGTTCTCATAGGCTTGATCATTAAACAGCTGATGAGCACGAACAATTTGACTATTTTAGGCTCATTTCATATTGGACAAGGCTAAGGCTATACATGAGTTAATATCACTGTTATGCTAGCATCTAGTAAAAGGGCACAAAAAATCAAATATACAAAAGATAAAGAAATCATCAACTAAGTTGTAATACGGTTTCAGTATTCTAAGTATGCTATAAAAGTGCTTTGCTCTAGTTAAAGGATTAACATATGAGCTGTGGATAGGGATGTTCCATATTTTCTGATATGGGGTCAAGTTGAAAATGAAAACGAAAGTTAATGTTTGTCTAATAAGCAAAGATAGGGCGGAAATGCGCTCTATAGAAATCGCACTAGCAAATCGTGCTAATGATGTTTGTTGCCTATGCTCAGAAGCTGAAGCTGATGTAGGCGTGCTTTTTGTGGACTCTTATTCTGTAGATGCTTGGCGAAAAATTCACTCTAAGCTGATATTTCCAACGATACTTATTTCATCTAGAGCATTGCCCGGTGAGAAGTTGGTTATTGAAAAACCAGTAAAATATACGGCTTTGTTAAATTTAATCCTCGAAGTAGCAGGTAATTTGTCTGTTAAAAATATCATGCAGCCTGAGGGAAACACTGCTGAATTGATCAAAGAAAAGGCAGCTGAAAGCACCGGCAAGGAGGCCTCCGGTAAGATCAGCGAAGCACAAAAGATGCATGTACTAGAGGAGGCGGTTATACAAACAGCTGCGGATGTTGTTAAGCAGGTTAAGAAAGATACTAAAGTAAAACGGGTAGCAGATAAGCCCGCATCAAAAAGCCGGGCTGGTAAAGCAAGCAGGTTACGCAAAATCAAACCGGACAATGTTGTTCAAATTATTAATAAGAGAGCTCACTTTGAACCATCTAGCTATATCGTAGGATATCTGGCAGATGTGATTGCTGGAAAGAATTCATCAGATGTCCAGCTTTTTGAGTGGCGAGATATGTGGCTTTTGGTTGATGAGAGGCGCAAAACTATCAAAGCCAATGTAAATAGAAGACTTTTACCCCACTTAACTGTCATGCCGATGAATGAAATTCCAAAGCGTGTCATATCAGAAAGTGAGCATGGAAAACTTGTTTTAAAAGAAAAACTATCACTTTCAATTGAAGATCTATTATGGTTGATTATACCACTTGTCGGAGGGCAGGCACTTCCAGATGGACTGCCTAGGGATCGAAAGTTTATCTTGAATACATGGCCGAATTTTACGCAACATAATTCAGCCTCTGAGTTCTTGCCTGTGGCAAGCTATTGGGCAGCTCAGCCAGCATCAGTAAATGATTTAGCGAAACGATTTGACCTCTCGGTCAAAGTGTTAGCCGCCTTCGTGACCAGCTGTTACCTATGTGGTTTTCTAGATGCCGACAAGAATGATGGCAAAGATGACTTGCCTTTAGAAAAACCAAATAAAAATGCAGGCATGAAAAAAATATTCGGAAAAATATTAACCAAGCTTAGGCACACCGGATAAGTGGTTTCTCCACAGCTGAAGATAGTTTTTGCAGGCTCTGTTGGTGCTGGCAAAAGCACATCAATTCAGGCTGTTAGTGATATTGAGATATTTCAGACAGAAGAAATGACAACCGATAAAAGCAAGGGGCTGAATGGAAAAACAACAGTAGGTATGGACTATGGCCGCCTGAACCTCGATGAAACGACTTCTGTTCAGCTCTATGGTGCCCCTGGGCAAAAGCGCTTTGAGTTCATGTGGGAAATTCTTGGTGAGGGTGCACTAGGTGCTATTATTTTGATAAACAATACCACTGAGAACCCACTAGATGAGCTGGATACTTATCTCACAGCATTTGCCTCGCATTTGCAAACTCGCGGTATTGTTGTCGGCGTTACATTTACCGATGTGAGTGATACTCCTAATTTATCTGATTATCGAGAGTTTCTTAAAAAAACACATGATAGTATCATCCCTGTTTACACTTGCGATGCCAGAAATGCTGATATGGTACGGACGTTGATAAAAACACTAATTTATCGTTTAGATCCCTCGGTGCTATCAAAGGACTGATATGGATACGATTCTTTCAATACGAGATTACAGTGTAGCCTTCGGGAAAAGTCAGGTTCTTGCTGGCCTTAACCTTGATTTGGATGATCAGGGTGTTACCATAATAATGGGTCCTTGCGGTACAGGAAAATCGACACTTCTAAGATCACTTTCGGGGCACAACGATGCTTCTTCTTACTTTTCCTCGACGGGTGATGTTCACTATTTGGGCGAGGTTTTAGGAACCCTTGACCGTCCAGTTTTAGTGCAACAAAAATCAAAATTGATGATATCAACGGTGCTGGATAATATTGTCCATAAGCTTGAGGGACGAAACACATTGGATCGGCAACAACAGTGTGCGCTCGTTTGCCGTATGTTCGATCAGTATGGTGTTTCATACATCAAAGACTTACTGAACAAACAAGTAACGGAGCTAGGATTGGTAACACAGCGAATAATCTCAATTATGAGCGCTTTCGTAAATTCACCTCCGCTATTAATGGTAGATGAACCGACTGCAGATCTGGATAATGAGCAGGCTTCAGAAGTTCTTGCCGTAATCAGTCGTATATCTAGAAAACATGCAGTCCTTGTTATTCTTCATAATCAAAACCAGGCTCGCCAACTTGGTGGCAATATTGCACTTCTTGCGGGTGGTTGTTTTCAGGAATACAAGACTACAGAGTTATTTTTAGAATCCGCAGAATCGGAAGCTGGAAAAGATTTTGTTCGCACAGGCACTTGTTCGGTGCCTGCGCCTGATACACCAGCTGAATATCTTGACCTAGATTATTTACAGAAGTATGTGCCGGTCACCTTGCCATTTAGAAAACCTAAACTGATTCCCTTCGGTCCAAGTGGTTTTCGGTGGTTGCTGCGTGGGAAACTGGCATCCACTCCACGGCCAGGCTTAAGTCGAGATCTTGATGAAGATTTGATGGCGCTCAATAAAGTTAATGTTAATTTTCTAGTTTCACTTGAAGTAGGTGATCATTATCCAGCTGAAACTATTGCTCAACACGGTATCCAATTACTGCGAATGCCCATTGTAGATATGCAGGCACCAAAAATTGATGAGACTGTTGAAATGACTCTGAAAATGACTAAACTGATAAGTAATGGCAATACGATAGCAGTCCATTGCCGAGCTGGGCTTGGGCGAACAGGTACATTACTTGCTTGTTATTTAATTGTATCTGGTCTGAGCGCTGATGCAGCAATCGCAAAGGTGCGTTGTCAGGACCCGCGAATGATTCAGTCAAGTGTACAAGAAAATTTTATATCCACATTTTATGTTTTTTTCACAAGGGTTCATAAGAAACCCTTATTTACCATCCCAAGAAGGAGATAGAACCATGGCAACACTCGATGCACAACTTCAAAAAGCAATCGGTACAATCCCAGAATGTCTTGCTGCAGGATATGTTGATATCAGCACAGGTATGATGCTGGGAGTAAAAACCGTAGATTCACACCCCAGTGAGGTGATGGATTTACTTGCAGCAGCAACCTCTGATTTATTCCAGGGCACAAATGTAGTCGCTATTGAAGATGTTTTTAAAAAAGCACGTGGCATTAAAGATGATGACACACATTACTTTCAGGAAATGCTCATTATGAGTGAAAATTTACTACATATATTTATGCGTGGTAAAAACTATGAGGACCATATTGTAACTTTTGTTTGTCGCAAATCAGTCAATATGGGCATGGCACTTACTAAAGCACGCCTAGCTTTGCCAGGCCTGGAAGCCGCGCTTTAAAAATATAATGTGGAGCTAACTTGTCGTCGATCATCTAAAGCGATGCATCGACGACAGTTTTAAATTATGGTCATAAATAAGGTAAAAACAATATTTACTGGTATATTTAATAAGGTCACTCGCGGGAGGGGTGTCAGTGGATCAAAAGATTCAGAGGCGCCTATTAATAAAGATGAAGAAGACTATATTGCAAGAAATAATAATTCAGATATCCGGACTGGCACTATTGGTCGAGAAACGAGTGTGCTGGTTTCAGTTGACGAATTACTTCAAAAAGCCGTAAATGAAATCCCTGAGTGCCTCTTCGGTGGCTACATTGATCTTAATGCAGGGAAGGTATTGGCCCTAAAAGTCGTGGGTTCACATCCAAATCCACGCGAAGTAATGGGTCTGTCGGTAGCAGCAACAGCTATATTATTCCAGGGTGATAATGTGCTTTCTATTGAAGCTATCTTCAAGAAATTTCGTGGCATTGAAGATGAAGATCTACATTACTTTAAGGAAATGCTCTTTTTGAGTGAAAATTTATTACAGGTTTTTTTACGCGGCGAAACTTACAGTAACCATATTGTTGTTTTTGTCTGTAGTAACTCTGTAAATCAAGGGATTGTGCTAACGAAGGCACGTCAGATATTGCCATTACTTGAGGCTGCACTCTAGCAAAGTAACATGAGTTATAAAATATACTTTGTCGTCGCCTTTTAGTGGTAGGGCATGCGAAAATTAGGGTTTTGAATGCAAGCAGATAAAATAGAATCAATACTATCCAAGTTTATTAGTAAATCTAGTCATATAGAGGCTGTTGCTGTGATGTCTCGCGACGGTCTGCCGTTGGTTTCTTGCACGGATGAAACGGTGGATACTGGTACCTTGAGCGCCATGTCTGCTTCGTTATTATCCCTCTCAGAGAGAACGCTCAGTAATATGTCAAAGGGAGACTTGCAACAGGTTCTGATACAAGGAACAGAAGGCTTTGTGATCTTGGTACGCGTTGGTGATAGTGCAGTACTGTCAATTACTTCTAGCTTTGATTCAAGGCTTGGAATGCTATTGCACGAAGCTAGGTTATCTGCACAAAAAATTGAGAGCTTACTATAAAATATTAGCTTTCATGAATAAGGTAACCGGTAGCTACTGCTTTCATATTAGTCATTGATAATAATGTTGATTCTGGCGGCGTATCACTAACGCAAGCTTAATGGGCTTTCAAAAGAACACGCTGTCTTTTTGACGGAATATGACTGGAGGTTTAATAACAGTGAGCCTAAGATTCAATTAAAACAACTAAGTACAATAGTTAATAGTATTGCGTGTTGACTCTCTAGGCAGCCTCTATTTTCTAATGGATATGTAATTCATATGATTAACTTAACATTTAACACGAATACCTATAAACACAAAAATAATGAGACTGTTTTAGATACACTGCTCAGACATGGTGTTGATATAGCCTTTTCCTGTCGGAATGGCGTTTGCCATACCTGCTTGCTTCGGGTGGTGGAAGGCGAGGTGAACAAAGAAAGTCAACAAGGCTTAAATAAGCGCTTACTTGAAAAAAACTATTTTATGCCGTGTAAGTGTAATCCAGTTTCTGATCTCCTCATGCAGGAGCGCAGTAATGTTGACTTTATTAATACAGCAGTAATTAGCGAAAAAAAAATGCTGTCTCGAAATGTTTGCCAGTTGTTTCTAGAGCCAATCCAGGAGATTTTTTATCACTCTGGCCAGTTCATAAATATTTATAAAAAAAACACGTCTTTAATGCGTAGTTATTCACTCGCCAGTGTCCTTCATCATGATTATTTTCTTGAGCTTCATATCAAACGCCATTTATTGGGCAGCGTGAGCCGTTGGTTGGTTGATGATGTATCGATTGGTGATGAAATCGAGTTTTCTACACCAACGGGTGATTGTTATTATCAGGCTGAATGTAATGACCAACGCTTACTATTGGTCGGAACAGGAACAGGACTTGCCCCATTAATCGGCTTGGCAAGAGCCGCTCTTTTAGAAGGACATAAAGAAGAAATATGGCTTTATCATGGCGCCATATCTGCGGCAGACCTTTATTTTAACGACGAGCTGAGAAGTCTGGAAAAACAATATGATAACTTTAACTATAGGTCTTGCTTGCTGGCAGGGTCACCTGGAGCCTATAAGGGTAGTGTTGTTGACATAGCCTTCGCTGAGCATAAAGAGCTTACTGCATGGTTAGTCTATCTGGCAGGGGATACTGCAATTGTTGAGACTGCCTTTGAGGCGGCCATAAAGGCAGGTGTTCCTGAGAAATGTATTTATGCAGACCCGTTTACAGAAAAAGAACCCCTTGTGCCAGACCCGGAGTCACAATCATTAAACGATAGTACTGAGAGTAATCAACAAAAACAAGAGGTTGACTATCCCACACCCGCACCAGAGTTATGGATAGCATTAGATAATGGCAAGCTCCTTCAGCGAATTCTAGACGGGTTTTATGACGCGGTATATGAAGACCCAATTTTATCCCCCTATTTTGAAAACTCCACAAAACAGCGAGCCAAGGAAAAAGTATACTCATTTTACCGGCGTGTTTTTACTGGTGAAAAGGTATATTTTGGAGATCGTCCACGGAATGCTCACCATTGGATGGTGATTAGTGATAGCATCTTTGATCACCGAGAAAAATTGTTGGAATATCACATGCGCAAACACGAATTAAGTGAGGAAATGATTCGTAAGTGGCAAAAGATCGAAGAGCTTTATCGACCTGATATCGTGAAAGATAAGCCACGTGGCCGCATGATCGGGAATATTCAAACACCGGCATCGGGTTTTGGAAAAATAACCTTTGAGGTTGGGGGGCTTTGTGATGCTTGTAATAATGAAATTGAAGTTGGTTTGGAAGTAAGTTATCACTTACGTACGGGGCAGGTCTTTTGTTGCAACTGCTCAGAAATTTGATTGGCTTTCAGTGAAAATATAATTTTAGAGGCCCTTGGAGTGCTGACAATACTCTATCTGGGGATTTGGGGGTATTAACTTGTTTGCTGGGCTGTCAGTATGTATAATATCGGGCTAATCGGAAATTTCCGATTAAGTGTGTAGGTAGTGGTTATCTATGCTTTATTTTAATGGAAAAGCACGGGTGCCGGGTTAACCAAATGGTGAGCTGGGCGCTTCGCAAGTGGAGTATAAAACATGGCATTTACAGCTGCTGATAAGGCGAAAGTAGTCGCCGATTACAGTCGCGGAGAAAACGACACCGGTTCACCGGAAGTTCAAGTTGCTCTGATGACACACCGTATTAATGACCTCACCGGTCACTTTAAACAACACAAACACGATCACCATTCCCGCCGCGGTCTTCTGCGTTTGGTTAACCAGCGTCGGAGTATGCTGGATTACCTCAAAGGCAAAGACATTGAGCGTTATCGGGAATTGATCAAACGACTGGGTCTGCGGCGCTAAGAGCAGTAGTCGAGAAAAATAAGACGCTTCGGTTGGGTAATCCTCCGGAGCGTCTTTATTTAAGCAAGAGAATATATTAAGAGAAAACGAATAGTTAAGAGAAAAAATTACGCAGTTATATTAAGCAGTCAATTAAGCTGTTAATCATTGGCAGGAACAGATAATTTTATTCACAGGAAAACCCATGCAAAAATTTACTAAAACATTTCAGTACGGCGAACACACAATTACCCTCGAAACCGGCGATATCGCCCGTCAGGCAAATGGCGCAGTTATGGTTTCATCGGCAGATACCAAAGTATTGGTAACCGCTGTTGGCCGGCGCGAAGCCAAGCCAGGGCAAAGCTTTTTTCCATTAACGGTTAATTACCAGGAAAAATTCTATGCTGCCGGTCGTATTCCAGGTGGTTTCTTCAAACGCGAAGGTCGCCCAACTGAAAAAGAAACGCTGACATCACGGCTTATCGATCGCCCATTGCGTCCGTTGTTCCCGAAAGGTTTCCTGAATGAAGTACAGGTTGTTGCAACGATGATGTCGTGCAACCCTGAAGTCAATGGCGATATCCTCGCGCTCATCGGTGCCTCAGCTGCACTAGCAATCGGTGGACTGCCGTTTGCCGGCCCTATTGGTGCTGCCCGTGTGGGTTACATCAATGACGAGTATGTGCTCAATCCATCAACCAGCCAGCTGGAAGAGTCGGATCTGGATCTGATCGTTGCCGGTACAGGTAGTGCTGTGTTAATGGTTGAGTCAGAAGCTAAATTGTTGTCTGAATCTATTATGCTGGGCGCGGTTAGCTTCGGTCATGAGCAGATGCAGGTAGCCATTAGTGCTATCAACGAGTTGGTTGCCGAGTGTGGCAAAGATCGCTGGGAATGGTCAGCTCCGGAAGTGAATGCTGATGAATGCTGATTTATTGGCGAAAGTAGAAGCCGCTGCATCTGATTCCATCGCTGCAGCTTACACCATTACCGATAAAATGGATCGTCGCGAGTCACTTTCTGCAGCGCGCACAGCCTGTATTGATACGCTCTGCGATGCTGATGATGAAAATTCACCAGCACAAGGCGAAGTAAAAGACCTGTTCTCGAAAGTTGAAAAGAACTTTGTACGCCAGAGCGTATTAACTACCGCCAAACGCATTGATGGTCGTGATTTAACCACCGTTCGCCCTATTACCGTCAATGTTGGCACTATGCCTCGGGTTCACGGTTCTGCCGTATTTACGCGTGGTGAAACTCAGGCGATTGTATTAACTACCCTGGGAACGACCCGTGATGCACAGATTATCGATGCAGTCGAAGGCGAGTACAAAGACCAGTTCATGCTGCACTATAACTTCCCTCCATACTCTGTTGGCGAAACCGGTTTTATGAGTGGCCCTAAGCGTCGCGAAATCGGACACGGCAAACTGGCTAAGCGTGGCGTAATGGCAGTAATGCCGAGTGCTGAAGAATTCCCGTATGTATTGCGGGTTGTATCTGAAATCACCGAATCTAACGGTTCCAGCTCAATGGCTTCTGTTTGTGGTACTTCATTATCACTGATGGATGCTGGTGTGCCAATTAAGGCACCTGTTGCCGGTATTGCCATGGGTCTGATTAAAGAAGGCGACAGTTTTGCAGTATTGAGTGACATCCTTGGCGATGAAGATCACCTCGGTGATATGGACTTTAAAGTAGCCGGTACCGAAGAAGGTATTACTGCCCTGCAGATGGATATCAAGATCGAAGGTATTACTGCTGAAATCATGGAAATCGCTTTGAATCAGGCACGCGGCGGTCGTCAGTTTATCCTTGAAGAAATGAACAAGGTACTGGCTGAATCACGCAAAGAAATGTCTGATTTCGCTCCTCGTTTAATGACCATTAAAATCAACCCTGACAAGATCCGCGATATCATCGGTAAAGGCGGCGCAACTATTCGCCAAATTACTGAAGACACTAACACCACCATCGATATTTCCGATGATGGCACAGTGACAGTAGCTTCTGTTCGTGGTGAAGACGCAGACGCTGCCCGCAAAATCATCGAGCAGATTACTGCTGATGTTGAGCCAGGTACAATTTATGACGGTAAAGTAACCAAGATCATGAACTTTGGTGCTTTTGTTACTATTCTCCCTGGTCGCGATGGTCTGGTACATATTTCCCAGATCAGCAACGAGCGCGTTGAAGAAGTCACTGATGTACTTAAAGAAGGCCAGGAAGTACGCGTTAAGGTACTCGAAGTTGACAAGCAGGGCCGTATTCGCCTGTCAATGAAAGAAGTTGCCGAAGGCGAGTAAAACCTCCGCATCAAGCTCTACAGAAAGGCGTGCCTGTTTCAGGTACGCCTTTTTTGTGTGTGTAGTAAATCCTTCAAGAAAAAGATACTAAAGATTGGCATTTCGTAGTCATTCATTCTCTGAATAGTTACACTTTATGCTGTGTTTACCTATAGTCGAATTATCGTCGAAAAATAGCAAACCAGCGAGCAAGGTTTAACATGCTTGCTAATGAAGCCGCGACATAGGTATAGGCTGCTGCGGTTAAAATAGATTTCACCGCACG
>QIKG01000171.1 GCA_003232965.1 Oceanospirillales bacterium | reverse complement strand
TTTGTTGTGTAATGCCGGGGTAGCTCAGTCGGCAGAGCAACTGATTCGTAATCAGTAGGTCGGCGGTTCGATTCCGCCTCCCGGCACCATTTACCCACCCAGAAAATCAATAACTTACACGACTCAATCAGTAAGCATCCTATATTCTATAGTCATTATCGCTTGTTTTTACCTCTTACCCAGATTACACTCAGTTACACACACGAACACTGAAAAGTACCTACAGCAAGCCTTTTCCTATTACCCAAGACTCTTACCCAGAGTGAAAATGGCCAAAGTTACATTTCAGTTCCCTCTTACCCAGAATCGTAAGGGATTGATTATGAATGAGAAAAAAGGGTTTAAAAAACGAAGCAACAATGACTTGCCCAGAGACCCGTTAGAGTTGACGGATTTCCACTTGCAGGTACTAAAACCGAGAGAGAAGCAATACGATAGGCTAGTTGGCGGTGGTCTTGTTTTGCGAGTACTTCCATCAGGCAAGATAGCCTTTCGATATAACTACACGCTTGAAGGGAAACAAAGGATAACAACAGTAGGAAGCTATCCCAGAGAGACATTGAAAGCACTCAGATTAAAGTATCTCGGACTCTCTGAAAGGGTAGAGGGGGGTGAGAATGTTGCAGAGACAAGGCTCAAGAAGAAAGCCAGCAGAAGAAAAGAGTCAGATTTAGCCAGGGAAAAGAAACGAAACGTATTGAGGCTTGAAGGGCTAATGGATCTATTCATTGCTAACATTGAAAACCCCGCATCTATAAATAAGCGGGGCAATCCATACTCAAAGAAAACAGTCACAGAATACCGGAATCACCTGCTAAACCACATTGCGCCAGAGTTCGGTTCTGTGCCAGTTGATGAACTTCAGCGAAAAGATATTAAGCGATGGCTGAATGAAAAAGCGATTAAAGCACCAAGTCAGGCAAATCACTTGCTATCTACACTCGGAGCGATATTTTCGTGGGCAGAAGATGAAGAGCTAATTGATTTAAATCTTGTTGCTGGACTGAAGAAACCGGCAGGGAAACAGAAAAGTAAGGAACGCTCACTTGATTACAATCCTGATTTTCAGGAAGTTGTGGATATTGGGGAAATTAAAGCATTTTGGAACGGACTGGATGATATAAACCCACTTCACCGAATGGCTTTACGCTTAATGCTGTTGACAGCATTACGCCCAAACGAAGTATTAAGTTCAAAGTGGGAGCATATCCTTGCTGATAAGTGGGTAATCCCTGTATCGGCAACGAAGTCTAAAAAGGATGCTCACAAGGTTCCGCTAGGATCTGAAATCAAGAAGATGCTGGAAGAGTTAAATGGCTTGACAGGAGAAACCCCGTACCTTTTTCCACAGTCCAGGTTCGATAATGGGAAGTTGGAACTGATGAAGAATGGTAGAACCGGAAAGTATTCATCAACAGAAACCAGCACGGTAAACCGTCATTTAAAGAAAGTAGATATTGAGCCATTCACAAGCCATGATTTAAGACGAACAGCGGCTACGCACATTAAGGCTCTGGGTTATCTGGATGCTGAGATAGGGTTACTGTTGCACCACAGTACCGCAGACGTGACCAGTATCTACGCTCGTGGTGATGACATGAAGCGAAAACAGAAAATGCTCAATGCCTGGCACCGCAAGTTGAAGGCGATATTAAGTGGTAAGCAGGCTGGTAATGTGGTGAATATGCGATGAATGACGAAAAGTTGAAGGAATACGTTTTTGAGTGCTTCGATAATTGGCAGTTGAATAAGCTTTTAAAGATTAAAGACAATGTGTACTTTATATACTTTGCGGAACAAATTATTAAAGAGACTTTTGGCTTAGGGTATAAGGCTTCTTTTACTACCAATGACGTTAAACGCATCAATAGTGAGTTGGGTAAAGTAAAGGATGCAATTAACGGAATGTCTGATGATGTGCGCTTTATGTTTAACTATGGACTGGGAATCGAATCGTTCAAGCGTGCAGCGCGTATTATGATGAATTCTACTTATAGTGATGATGGTAAATTGCCGGCTGATCTTCCTAACCCTGTGCAGGAAATATTAAACGGACTAGATAGGGTGCATGTGAAGAAAGGGCTGACAAGAAGGCTACAGATTGGTGATGATGCCAAGTATCTGTTTGATATGTTCAATATAAAAACTGATAGAACATCTTCAGGTGATTTCACCATGTTCCTTACGATTATTCTTAGTGTGATCGGTGTCAAGCATGGGGCAAATGATCTGGCGATTGAAACATTAAAGCGCTGAAAGATTTACTCGGTAACACTTCGGGAGAATTAGTTTAAAAAGCGATAATTCTCCCGAGACATTTCTCTGCGGTATTTCACCCAAGAGTGGTGAAATATACCTACGTTCAATTAATTGTAGGTATTTTCACTATGTCACAAGAAGCTATAGACAGATCCCCTAGAGCCTTCGCGAATCGTAATGGTATCAGCTTAACCACTGTTTACAACCAGATGCGTTCAGGCCAACTCAAAGCCAAAAAACTAGGTAAGCGCACTCTCATAACAGCCGAGGCTGAGAAGGAATGGCTAGAAAACTTGCCTGATGCAGTAGTCGATAGCGATGGACGTTTCGGCTTTCGCGGGGTGTGCGGCCGATGAGTGCGCTGTCTGAAAAATTCCATCTATTAGTGAGAGTAGCTGTCCCCATACTGTTGCGGAAAAATCCTCAAGCCAGGGGGCAGGGCATCGATTATCCTGGTTACGTTTTTGTATATATTCACCTCGACCAGTTTTCAAAAAAAATCTACCTAGCCGTATTTTGCTTCATGCAGGCACAAAAAAAACCCCGCTTGAGCAGGGTTTGTGAATTCACTCGACACGAATTCGGTTACAAACATTGGCGGCGTTTGCGTGATGAATCTTAACATAATTTTGGATCGCCTGGAAAAGGTAAAAAATAACGGAAAAGACAAATGGCTCGCTTGTTGTCCCTCGCATGACGACAAAACGCCGTCATTGGCGATTAAAGACGCCGACGACAGGTTATTAATTCATTGTTTCGCTGGCTGCGCCACCGAACAAATAATGGATGCCATGGGGTTACAGCTCACCGATTTATTTGCTGACGGGTGTCGCGTCACCCGAGCAAACAAACCACCACGTAGAGATGTCGAGCGGGCGTTACTGCACGAATTAATTGTTTTGAATGTTGCCATTACTTCAAGACATAGCAGCCGGAAGATTCACTCTGAAGACGCCGCCCGAGAAAACTTAGCCGTCAAACGCATTAGTGCGATATTTAAGGATCTATATCATGAAACAAAATAATGACGACATGGGATCAATTGCTGATGACATTATCACAGAGCAGGAAAAATCGTTATCAGAATTGACGGCTGATGAAGCCATTGAACGGCTCGCTCTATTGCCCGAACTTGAATATGAACAGCAAAGAAAACAGGCAGCAGATGAATTAGGCATCCAAAGGTTAAGTGTGCTCGATAGCCTGGTCCGCAAGGCGAGAAAAGGCACGAAAACACACGGGCAAGGCTCGGAAATAAAGCTTTATATCCCTGCCCCGTGGCATGAGCCTGTTGTCGGTTTTGAGGTGCTGAATATAGCCTCTGAAACAATCATGCGACACATGTTAATCCGTGAGACTGATGCCGACGCCTGCGCATTATGGGCGATGCACGCACACTTGTACGACGTTTTCAGCCATAGCCCGCGACTGCTAATCACCGCGCCAGATGCCGAATGTGGCAAGACTGTTTTAATGACGCACATGGTCGGTAACATGATACCGAAGCCGCAACCTGTTGAGATAATGAAACCCGCGCCCTTCTTTCGTCTAGCCGAAGCATTAAGGCCTTCATTCCTGATTGATGAGGCCGATGTTTTTTTGAGGGACGACTCGGACCTGATTGCAGCGATTAATAACGGCTGGGAGCCACACGGCGGCGTACCTCGTTGTGTAGGCGATGATCACGAAGTAAGGATCTTCTCAACACACTGCCCGGTTGTGCTTGCTGGTATAGAAATGCACAAACACTTGCCGACAACGACAATCACCAGGAGCATTGTTATCAATCTTGAAAGAGCCGCAGTTGATGAAATCTCTGAGATTTATGACAAACGCAAGCACCAGAAATACTTAAAAGACATCGGCCGCATGATGGCCAGATGGGCAAGTGACAACAGGTCACTGGTTGCCAGCCATGATCCTGTAATGAGCGTAAGAAACCGACAGGCAGATAAATGGCGGCCTTTGATGGCTATAGCCGAACTGTCAGGAGGAGACTGGCCAGCCCGTACAGAGCTAAGCATGTTTTCACAGGTTGATATGAGCGAGCCAGTGAAAGCATTACGTCTACTGGGTGACATGAAAGAAATACTGGATTGCATGGACACCGGCATTCACACAGAAACCCTGATTTACCAGTTGTGCCGCTTACCAGAAACCCCCTGGGCTGAATACAATTTCAGGGAGCGGGACGACAAACGAATCAAGGACAGACAGATAGCAACTCTCTTAAAGCGGTACGGGCTTCATCCTGAACTCGTAAGACTCGGAGACGTTAAGCGCGGGTACTACAAAACAAAGGTTATGTCTGTATGCCATAGATATATACCGGAATTAAGCGTTACAACGTTACAAACCAGCAATAGCAACGGTTGTAACGTTGTAACGCCTAATTCCCCCATAGCTAAGGAGGAACACGCGTTGAGCTGGCGATCACGGGTTACTAATGGTACTAGACCCTATTCGATGCCCGCGACGAGCAGGAAAAAGAAGAAGTAGAAATATTTAACCGTATCCGCATTCGTGCCCTTACTGTAGCGCACGATGCTTACCACAAGGAATTTACTTTGAGCAACCAGGAGATTAAACAATGAGCGCAGATTTAGCATGTAGAGGCCGTATAGCACGCGATCCAGATAACCGCACAACGGTAAACGGTAAACGGTAAACGGTGAACCGATGGCAATTACCTCAATGACGGTTGACGTAACAGGGCGCGACGTAGAGGAACAGCAAACCTTGTGGCTAGGGTTGGTTGCTTTCGGCAAGGCAGCAGAAAGGCTGTCCAGGTGCGTAAGGGTGATACTGCCTCCAGTACACGGGAAATTCACCCAGAAGCCCTACACCGCAAAGGGCGGCGGCGAGCTAGACGGTTACAGCTTGCTGGTTGAAAGCATTATCAGCCACAGACCGAAGGTGGGGAAGAAGCGCACCGAGATACCAGGCAAGGCCGCGCCAGATGATTTCTGTGACGATATACCGGATGCGTTTAGTTGAAGGCCACCCTTCTTTATGATGGGTATGGGATGGGGGGGGGCAGACTTCTTGCAAAAACAGAAAGTGAGTATTACCACCTCTACAATTTTTTCAAAAAATCCAAGCCATGCGTAATCGACAAAAACGAACGATAATAGAAGTATGATATAATATTACAATGGATAAACAGAGTGGATTAATAAATGAAATCCCCATGAACTGCAGAAAGCAGTGGTGTAGTATTTTAATGCAATTACTGATATTTACAGGAATAGATTAGTAGATGCCATATAAAAAAGGACAAAGCGGAAATCCAACTGGTAGGCCAAAGGGTTCAAAGGATAAGCGTACCGAACTGCGCGAGTTGTTAAATCCTCATGCGCCAGCATTGGTAAATAAACTGATAGAACTTGCCTTGTCAGGTGATTCATCTGCTTTGAAATGCTGTATGGATAAACTGATTCCATCGATTCGTGCAAGGGATGAGGCTGTATCAATAAGACTTAATGGTGATTTAACCGAAAAAGGAAACCAGTTACTTAATGCGCTGGCATCCGGTAAGGTAACACCATCGGAAGGATCTCAGATAATGACAATGCTTGCAGGGCAAAGTAGATTAACTATTGCTGACGACTTAGAACGAAGAATCGAATCATTGGAGAAAACCGCTAATGTCAGACACTAGACGAAGAATTTCAAAACTAGAGGAAAAGATAACACCACAGGATCCACTTTCGGGGCTTTCGATAAAAAAACTTAAGCGCATGGCATTGGACTATGCGTCTATACATTTCGGACGCAAGCTATCGAAATCAGAATACGAACGCATGACATGTGTCTTTTTTCAGAAGAAGATGAAGCTTGATGAAATAACCGAAAAAGACCTATTGCCGACTAGCCCTAAGTAGTGAGTCAGTAACTAGCTAGAACCTTGACCCCCAAAAACTAGTCAATCAAATGGTGTGTTAAGTTAAGAGTCATCCTATACTTTCTCTATAATGACCTTAATATTTTTTAAGAACGATAGGGGTATGTCATGAATCGAATACTACTTATAACGATATTGTTACCATTCACATCATACAGTCATGCAATTGAAAAGTGCGTAGATGCCGATGGCCGCGTGCAGTATGGCGATTATTGTTCATTGGCCGATCCGGTGGAAATAGAGTCTGTGGGTATACAAGGTTATTATCGCTCAAATGAAGTTCAAACTACTGCGTACAGTGAATCAGTGCCAGCGCAGTATGGCCGTGATGCCAGTGAATATATTGCAGAGTCAGCTAGGTTAATTAGAGATCTTCCGTATGGGACACCAGGCGACAAACAAATAAGAGAGGCTAGGTTTGAAATGGCTCGTATTGTAGCAAGTATCGGCCAATCGAAGATGGGTAAAAGATCAAACCCAGAGGCAGAAAAGTATTTTAAAAATGCAATAGAACTACTGAACAACCTCCCACATGGCACGCCCGGCGATAGAAATCTGAGGCAGTCAAAGTATGATCAAGCTAAGGCATACGTGAACTTGGGTAGAACGGCGATGGGGCTAAGTATTCTCAAGTAACCTGTAAGAAAAACTGATGAATTCAATCATTAGAGAAAGTGACAATGAAGAATCGTTTATATATCATGGTATTTATTCTTTTTTTACCATTTGGGTCAATGGCTGGCTGGTTTAGCCCTGACAATTATGAAGAGTGTATTTTAGATAAATTGCCAGATGTAGAGAGCAGGGGTGCGACTATACAACTAAAGAGGGCATGTAAGGCTAAGTATAAGACTAAATATATACAACCTTTAGATATTCGTAATGAAGCTGATTTTCGTAAATGGGTAAAAACAAACAAGTTTTCGGAAGAGAAAGCGATAGACTGCAAGCTATCTAACATTACAAAAAAAACTGAAAGAATAGCGGCAATCATAATAAGCTCTGCTTGTGAAAGTCTTTATCCTTCTAGTAAAAAACCAATTTCAAGGGATGAATCTGCTCATTTAAATAAAATAGGTAGACAGATAGAGTTCAAAAAAGCTGAAGAAAAGAGAAAATATGAAGAGGCCAAACTTGAGAAAGAGAAGATTGAAAAAGAGAGGGTTAATAAGGTAAGAACTGAAAAAGAAAGAATTGAGTATGAGAAACAGAGGAAGCCGTTGGGTTATGAAATGGGTGTTGCTATACCCTTTCCATATGCACCAACCACAGTAGTACCAAAGAAAAGTTCGAGAAAAGGAAAGACTTACACAAAAATTGGTGATCCAAGTCTTTACGATCAGAGCAGGAAGAATCCGAATAAATTTTATAATCCGAAGTGTACCTTAAAACCTGTAATGACTGACGAAGATTATCGATTGTGCGGAATTACACCACCCAATTAGAATTATACTCAGAGATAGAATGCTACTTGCACCCAATTTATTTTATATGCACGACATCTCAATAAAGAAGATGAATGAACTTGTCATGCTGACCTTGACATTCTCCCACGTGGTTTTAAGGAAGTCTGTATCGTCAGTCCGGTATATGGAGAAAGTGCCTATACGTGTGAAATTCTGATACCCAGTGCAAGCGTAATCCAGTGGGCATTAGAACATTCAGAGTCAGTAGGCTACTCGAAAGAAGAGTCAGAACTCATGAAAGCATTACCCATCTGACTACGTGGTGCAGATAAAAGCATGGATAGAGTGTTATACCTTCCAACCCAGATACAGAGAATGATTCAGTCTGACATATACAAGCTAGTGCGTGATTCGAGGGTGTACTGCTTTGAGTGTGACTCATTCGTTGATGTAGACAGAACAAAAATGGATGAACATCAGAGTAGTAACACTTTAGGATGGACTGATGTGTGGATATGTTCTAGCGGACATAGTCTATACTTTGAGCAGCATGAAGCGATTTTCTGTAAATGAAAGATAGGAGAGGTAAATGATAACTCTAGCCGTGTATTCAAACTGGATCAGTGACATTTTCAATGTATATTTGACGTACAGCATGATGACTGTAGCCTAGCTATAATGCCCCAACAACAATGGAGGTACTTAACCGTGCAATCAGCAAAACTGAAACGACTAAACAAGAGAATAAAAAACAGCAAGCCAGAACACCGAAAGGCAATGAACGAAGCACTAAAGAAAGTGAAAAAGCAGCAAGCGAAGTAGATTTGCTCGGTGACGATACACGTGCCGTACAGGCTGTTTCCGATGCACAGAGGGAAGCAGATGAGAAGAGAAGCTCATCTGGGGCACAGCCTGCCCTTATTCAGGGAGGCAATGTAGAAAATGACTTGGCTAGAATTATGCCGTTCAATAATGCAGAAAACACATAAGCGGGCCAAGTTGACGCTTTACGCACCGCTTTGCTCTGCTACATGCTTAATTGTTTAAATCTAAACAACCCATTACGAACGCTTTATGGGGGGAGTATGCCCCAAAATCGCCCGCCTCTAATTATTGACTTAATGAAGCAAGGGGTACTAATACTAAACAAAAGGGCCTCCATTGGTAGACAATCAAATATTTAGTAGTATAGTCATAATTATCAGATTGTTATTTTTTGGGTCTCACTTCTTGGGAATCTAACTAATTAGAGGTGTTTGAAAAATGAAATCAAAAATATTAATCGGGATGGTATTTGTCTGGGTCACACTTTCTGGTGTTGTATCAGCAGACGTGTTTGTTAATGGATATACACGTAGTGACGGAACATATGTACAACCACATTATAGATCTAATCCTGATGGCAATATATACAACAACTGGTCTACAAAAGGGAATTACAACCCCTATACTGGCAAACTAGGGACTAGAAATTCATATTCTGGATATAACCCATCGTACAATCCAACGTACAACCCACCTAATAATAGCTCACTATATAGAAATTGGTAATACAACCGTGTGAGTGCTGTATATTATAAATTTGGGATCATTCCAATTTTTACTGAGTACACGAACTATGTGAGAGGTTGTAATATTTGAAAAGCATATTAGTTTTGATTTTGTTTTTATTTGCGCAGTTGGCATTCTCATCATCGGATATAACAGATGATGAGATTCGTCAGCAAATTATCCAGCAATCGATCAATAACTATTCTGGCAATTGCCCATGCCCATATAATCGAGCAAGTAATGGTAGTCGTTGTGGTAAGCGGAGCGC
>QIKG01000187.1 GCA_003232965.1 Oceanospirillales bacterium | reverse complement strand
GTAATCTGCATCTCATTTTTAAAAAATGCACTTTCACCCGCCACATAGGAATGTCCATTGATATCGATTTGACCATCAACGACATAGATAAAGCCTCCCATACCTTCAGGAACATTCTCTGTGTGCTGGGTATCACTGCTTAAATTTATCTCCAGATAACGCATCGGTGTCATAATTTTTAAGGGTGAGTTATCTCCCACTAATACCTTGATACGAAGCCCTGGACTCTCCTGCACTGGAAAATCACCATTGTTCACCTGTTGGTAGCTTGGTTCCACCTGTTTGAGGCGTTTTGGAAGGTTGATCCAAAACTGAATACCGCGGGTGGAATCATGATCGTGAGGCATTTCTGAATGTTCCAAGCCACGCCCAGCGGTAAATCGTTGCGCTCCGCCACCGGTAACGGTGGAGTTATTTCCCAAGTTGTCCGCATGATTGATAGATCCTGTAAACAAATATGTTATGGCCTCAAACCCGCGGTGAGGGTGCGTAGGAAAACCATTACCTGGGGTAATGTTAAATTCATCCCACAAAACAAAGGGGTCATAATTGCGAAAATTAGATACCGGCATAAGGCGTTTTACATTAACCCCTGAGCCTTCTTTCATTGCGGCTGCGGTATGTCTTTTAATCATGTTTGTTCTCCTTACCAAAACGATTTCGATTATGTGCTTCATCAAAGTTCTGCACAGGCCCTTTGGGCACAACTCGAGTTGGATTAATCGTAGTATGGCTATAGTAGTAATGTTGCTTAATGTGGGTCATGTTTACTGTCTGCTTTATGCCTTTAACCTGGTATAAATCTCGCAGGTAATTGCTTATATTTGGGTAGTCCGCAATACGCTGCTGGTTACATTTAAAGTGGCCTACATAAACAGCATCAAAGCGTATCAGCGTGGTGAATAAGCGCCAATCAGCTTCTGTCAGTTGATGGCCAAGGAGATATCGTTGCTTATTAAGCTGTATTTCCAACTGGTCTAATGCAGTAAAGAGTTGACCGTATGCTTCCTCATAACTCTCCTGAGCAGTTGCAAAACCACATCGATAAACTCCGTTATTTATATTCTGATACACAGTAGTATTAATCTTATCTATGGCTTTGCGCAGGGCTTTGGGGTAATAATCGGCGTTATTATCAGTCAAGCCATCAAAGGCGCTATTAAACATGCGAATAATATCTGCAGATTCGGTGCTAACAATGGTCTTGCGCTTTTTATCCCACAATACTGGCACAGTCACCCGGCCCTGATAGTCAGGCTGAGCCTGGAGATAAAGTTGATAGAGATAATCATGAGCATTAATCTCATCCTGGTCGCTGCCACGCTCGCCATTTAACTCCCAGCCGTTCTCAAGCATATGGGGGTCGACAACCGTTACTCCAATAATGTTTTGCAAACCTTTAAGTTGGCGAAAAATCAAAGTACGATGCGCCCAAGGGCAAGCCAGTGATACATAAAGATGATAGCGATTGGCCTCTGCTTTAAAACCATCCTGGCCGCTGGGTCCCGAACCACCATCTGCGGTAATCCAGTTATTAAATTGGCTTCGACTACGCTGAAATTTGCCACCACTACTTTTGGTGTCGTACCAACTATCTTGCCATTGGCCATTTATAAGTAATCCCATTTTGTTCTCCATGGTTATTAAAATGCTAAGTAAGATCCTGATGAACACCATTATGACAGCATTATTTAGATAATAAAGCGGATAATACTGGACAAACCTATCGAATTAATAGATATTAGCTGCATGAAAACAACCCGTGTGTCTCTCGACCAATGGCGGGCCTTGCAGGCCGTGGTGGATTACGATGGCTATGCACAGGCCGCCAAGCAATTGCACCGTAGCCAATCGTCCATTAGTTATGCTGTGAACAAGCTACAACAACAACTGGGCATACCCTTGCTGCGAATTGAAGGGCGAAAAGCTGTGCTTACAACCGCCGGCGAGGTCTTAATTAAACGCTCTCGGCAGCTATTAAAGGATGCTGTTGAACTGGAAACCCTGGCGCTAAACTTGGAACGGGGATGGGAGGCTGAAATTCGATTGGTTATTGATGCTGCCTTTCCTAGTAAGCGTTTAATGACTAGCCTCAAGCTGTTTGCGCCTGAAAGTCGCGGCACACGAGTACAAATGGATGAGGTTGTGCTTTCAGGTGCTGATGATGCCTTGCTGGAAGGTCGAGCTGACTTGGTTATTTGCGGTAATGTACCTCAAGGGTTTTTAGGCGACCAACTTATAGATGTAGAATTTATCGCCATTGCCCATCGCGACCACAAGCTGCACAAACTTGCCGAGCAACAGAATCGAAAATTAACCCATGACGATCTGCGACACGAGATTCAAGTGGTTATCCGTGATTCAGGTGTGAATATGAAAAGAGATGTGGGCTGGTTAGGCTCGGCTCAACGCTGGACGGTAACCAGCCTGGATAAAGCAGCTGATGCATTAGTCAGCGGACTTGGCTTTGGTTGGTTACCACGGCATTTGGTTGCCGATGATCTTAGCAGTGGCTTGCTAAAGGTTTTGCCGCTTAGGGAAGGACAGCGTCGTCGAATAAGTCTTTTTATGGTGTTTGGGCAACCCAATAATATCGGTCCTGCAACACAAAAACTAGCCGATATATTACATAAATGCTGCAGTGATTAAAGCATATATTGGTATTTATGCACTTTAAACTTTAAGAAACACATCGAAAAAGACTTGCTCAAGACCTCTAACAAAAAAAGCCGGGAAAACCCGGCTTTGTTACTATCTGTGCTTAGTTCGGCTTTAAAGGTTTTCTAAAATAACAACCAGCACTGCGGTCAATACCAGACTGCTTACAATCACACCGCGAACCGAAGCGATTGGCCCTTGTTTACCAATCATGGCGTTTATTTGTAACACAGCAACTACCGCCAAGGCCACCCACATTCCAGTTGTAAATACAGTTTTCGTATATCCAAGAAAGTGCGGGCCAGCCAACATACAAAAAATCATTGGCGCTGAGAACAAAGTATTGGTCCGCGATGCCAGCAGTGCTTTTGCACCCGCTGCTGCCGCGTCGCCTTCTACCATTCCTAAGACGATTTTTTGCTTAGGCCAGATAATCAGCCATACATTCAGGAACATCAATGTACCTAAAACACCACCAACGATGATGTACTCGTTAATGCTTGCGCGCAACCCTCCGAAAAGTATTATGCCGGTGATGAAGGTAAACATTGCACCCCAGCGGAACCACCACAATGCTTTAGGTGCTAATTTGCTTTTCGCATCGGCCAAGCCTTCTGGAGATGCGTCCTTAAAGTAACCGCCCTGAATAAAATTGAAGTAATACAACAACCCTATCCAAGTGATTCCGAAGAGTAAATGACTCCAACGAGCCAGTATATTAATATATTCCATGAGAGACCCTACCTGTTTGTTTATATAATTATTACCAGCCTTGAATTATTGCAAACTTAATATATGCAAGACTGGGCATTTCCCACCCACGAGCCTAATTGAAATTGTGTTTAGTTTCAACTCATCAGTCAACATCACTACAACGAAGCTCTAACGATAGCGACGGTAGCTGAAGCTAGCGTCGCTGATTATTTCAGGGCGAAAATTGCTTGCCGGGATTCGCCACTGATTTTTGCTGCTAATTTTGCCGCCCTGCTGGCGGGTAGTTCTTCACAGAGCAGCTGGAATAATTCCTGGGTTGCGCTTGATACTGCTAGCCCTTCGGGTTGATTTTTGTCCGGGCCCAGTAGTAAAACAAACTCCCCTTTGCGTTGATTGGGGTCTGTGCTTACAATTTCCAGTAATTCTTCAGCAGTTCCGCGCAGGGTGGTTTCGAATGTTTTGGTTAATTCCCGGCAAATCACCAGCTCGCGCTCATTGCCTAAAACTTCCAATAAATCCTTTAGGCAAGCTTGAATACGGTGTGAGGATTCGTAAAAAATCATGGTTTGTTTGTTATGAATGCATTGCTCAAAGCTGTTTTTGCGCGCTGCTGTTTTGGGCGGCAAAAAACCGGCAAAACTAAAGCGTTCGCACGGCAGGCCGGAAACGCTCAGTGCGGCAATTACCGCGCTGGCGCCGGGTACTGGACGGCAATCAATTCCGGCAGCGGATGCGAGTTTCAGCAAATGATAGCCGGGGTCGGATATGAGCGGAGTGCCAGCATCTGAAATAAGCGCTATCTGCTTGCCCGCCTGTAACTGCTCCAGCAAACGCACGGCTTGCTTGCGCTCGTTATGGTCATGGTAGGCCACCAGCTTGGTATCAATTTGATAAGCATCGAATAACCGCCGGGAATGGCGGGTGTCTTCAGCCGCAACCAGGTCTACCTGTCGCAAAATCTCAATTGCCCGCTGGCTGATATCCCCGAGGTTTCCAATCGGGGTAGCGACTACCCAAAGCATCCCAGAGGCAGTCTGCGCTGACTTATTGTTATCTTCACTTTTGGTTTTATTGTCTATTTCCACACGCATTCCCAAGTTTGCCTGAATTTGTACGCAATTAAGCTGACACAATAGGGTATCATTTCAGCCTGAGTAGTTGCGAAGTAGTTGCGGAAAAAAGATGGAACAAAGCACACATAAGCCCCCTTTTACAGGAATTTCTAATAATTACGAAATTTCCGGCAGACATTTGTCCCGCTGGCGGGTACTTTGCTTATTATTTTCTCTGGTTTTACTTAGCGCCTGTGGCGCACCGATGGTCAAACAGCAGGCTGATCCGCGAGACAGCCAGGCCAATCAAGCTTTCCAGTCTGGAAACTACTCTACTGCCGCCGATCAATGGCAACAACTGGCACTATCGGCGAACAACAGCGAACGGAGTTATTTCCTATTGCGTGCAGCCGATGCCCGTCTACTAAATACGCAAACTGACCAGGCAGAAATCCTGCTTAGCCAGGTAGACCCACAGCAGCTAGGGCGGCGCTACTTGGCGCTCTACAGCACAGTTAAAGGCGAGCTTTTACTCAAGCAAGGCAAAGTAGCGCAGGCAGAAACTATTCTGGCTGGTATCAGCAGTAGCAATCCCGACTTACAAAAAAGAGCGCAACTACTGCTAGATCAAGTCCGCTTACTGCAGCAATCCCCAGAACTGCAGGCATGGGAAGCGTTTAAATTACGCGCAGAAGATACTTTCATGAGTGACAGCGATGCGCTGGCCCTGCTGCACCTACTTGACCCGATATCTGCCGCCACACTCAAGGATCGCTCATTGAGTGCGCGGGGTGAAATCCCCGGCTGGATCAATTTAGCCCTGATTGCCCGTGGCCAATTTCCCGATGAAGACACACACAAGGCTGCTATTGCCGATTGGCGCAGTGCTCACCCTTTTCATCGCTTGGATGAAGCACAAGCTTATAGCCTGACAAGCCAATTTAATGCCAGTTTATCCGTGCCCGCACGAATTAGTGTCTTGCTGCCGCAAAGCGGACGGATGGCAGCAATGGCAGCCGCGATTCGTGACGGCCTGATGAGCAGCTACCTTAACAGCCCGCAAAAACAACGCAGCGAACTGCGGTTTATTTCGACAACTGACGCAGATTTCAATCAGGCTCTCAGTACTATTACCGAAAGTAGCGACCAAATCATCGGCCCCCTGAGTCGTAGTAATGTTAGTCAGCTTATCCGCGCTACCCCTTCTGACTTTCCCTTGTTGGCACTCAACCTACCGCGAGCCGAAGCGCAAACTAGCACTCCCCTACCAACTGAAACTCCAGCAGCAGCCACTGTCGTGCTACTTGATGAAAGCAGACTGCAGAGAAATCTAAACGCGGTCTTTTTTCCGCTATTACCCGAAGATGAAGCGCGTTCCGCAGCGCGTCTTGCAAGCAGCATGGGTGCTCGAAAAATGCTTATCATTGCGCCTGACACCCATCTGGGCAACCGCCTGGTGGATGCATTTATGCAGGAGTATGCCAATGCGGGCGGACAAATAATCGCGAGCATGCGCTATGCTGAAAAGGATGTTGACCACAGCGCCCGCCTCAAGCAAATTCTGGGTGTCAGCCAAAGCCAGCAACGGGGTAAGGAGCTTAAACAGATTCTTGGTGGCGAACTGGGCTTTGAGGCGAGTGTGCGCGGTGACCTGGATGCGATTTTCCTAGTCGCAAACCCACGCCAGGGTCGCTTGATAAAACCTCAATTAAAATTTCTTGATGCCGGTTACCTGCCCGTGATTGCAACCGCTACGATTTATTCCGGCATCCCCGACCGGGGTGCTGATAGAGATCTTGATGGCATTCGCATCAGCAGTAATCGCATTGCCTTAAAGCGTGCGCATGCAGCCAGCAATCGAAATTCGGAAGAAACACCCTACCCCGGCACAGGAAAATTAGATCGCTTTACTGCTATGGGCGCCGATAGCTGGACTATTCTGCCCTGGTTGCCAATGCTGATTGCCAACCCACAAATGAAATTTTCCGGGCTGAGTGGCGAGTTGTCTGTTCTGGATGATGGCCGACTGCAGCGCGAACCCATCTGGGGTTATTTCAAAAATGGCTACTTAAAACCCTTGGTTGGTACCCGCGGAGTGAGACAACACTGAAAAACCCAAGAAAAATAGGTGATGAGTGGGAATTACAGGCCGAGAACTGGCTACAGCAACGGGGATTAACCACTCTGCAGCGTAATTTTAATTGCCGCGGAGGTGAAATTGACCTGATTATGCGAGATGGTGACAGTCTGGTTTTTGTCGAGGTGCGTTATCGTAAAAATACGCATTTTGGCTCAGCGGCCGAGAGCGTAACCATTACAAAACAACAACGCCTAATCTTCGCCGCCGAATTTTTTCTACAAGCTAATCCCGCGTTAGCCGAACTACCCTGCCGATTCGATGTCATTGCTATTGAGAGTAGCAATAATACCAATGCAACAGAATACAACTGGATCGAAAACGCATTTGACCTAAGCTGAGAGGACACCCGTATGCCAATAAAATTATTCCCAAGTCTATCAATCTTATTAATTCTGGTATTGATTACTGCCTGCGCTACCCCGACGGATAAACGCCGGAGCACCGGAGCCGCTATTGATGACACCAGCATTGAGATTGGAGCACAAAATTATATCGATAACTCGGCGCTTATGGATAGCAACGACCGCATTATCGCCGTATCCCACAACGCTCGTCTATTATTAGCCGGTGAAGTTAGTAGCATGGATAAAAAAACCCGTGCAGAAAAAATCGCCTACCAAATCAAAGGTGTTAAATATGTGTACAACGAATTAGTGGTGGGCCCTAAAGCCACCAATAAAACCCGCGTGAATGACTCTTACCTGACCAGTAAAATTAATACCAGCCTGTTAAATCAAAACCCGATTGAGGGGGTAGACTCTGCGCGAATTAATGTCACTACAAGCCAAGGTACAAGTTACTTAATGGGGATTGTTACCCGCAAAGAAGGCACTGCAGTTGCCGAAGTTGCCAGTAATATCAACGGGGTGAAAAAAGTTGTGAAACTATTTGAGTATGTTGAGTAAGAACAACAAAGTTAAACGCTTACATTACATCGTATCTGAGGTAGGGTGGGCATTTATGCCCACGCGTTAGCAATCAAATCACCCCTACGCGTGGGCATAAATGCCCACCCTACCGCTTAGATTATATTTCCACCTGCACCACCCTCTATTCGTTCGTTAGAGGTATCATCTGTCGCATTATTGAGTTCAATTAAAACCTCCACTCATTTATTTTTGACCTGAGGCATATTGTTGATGCATTTTATAGGTATACTTTCGTTCGGATTAAGTGTTTATAAGAGCGCTGCAAGTTAACACAATGGTGAAAGTGAGAGTTTAAGTCTAAGTAAATCGATGTATTTATACGGGTAAAATAACGGAGTTATTTATGAAAATCAGTGTACCGAAGGAAATTTATGCGGGTGAAAAACGCGTAGCTACCACCCCCGATGTGGCCGCCCAACTTATCAAGATGGGTTTTGAAGTTACCCTTGAAGCCAATGCAGGAGCAGCGGCGAACTATGCAGATGCCGATTATGCTGCCGCCGGTTGCACAATAGCCGCTGTTGATGAAGTTTGGGATAGCGCTGATATTATTATGAAGGTGCGGGGACCGGATGAAGCAGAAACCGCAAGATTAAAAGACGGGCAAACACTGATTAGCTTTCTATGGCCGGCACAAAATGCCGAGTTGTTGCAAACATTGACCGAACGCGGGGTTACCGCAATCGCCATGGATAGTATTCCGCGAATCTCACGGGCGCAGAAACTGGATGCCCTCAGTTCGATGGCAAATATTGCCGGCTACCGGGCTATCGTCGAAGCAGCCCAGCACTTCGGACGCTTTTTTACCGGTCAAATTACTGCCGCAGGTAAAGTCCCACCGGCCAAGGTGCTGGTCATTGGTGCCGGCGTTGCCGGGCTGGCAGCGATTGGTGCGGCCAACAGCATGGGCGCAATTGTGCGTTCCTTTGATACCCGCCCGGAAGTAAAAGAACAAATAGAAAGCATGAATGCTGAATTCCTGATGCTGGACTTCGAAGATGAAGACGGCAGCGGTGATGGTGGTTATGCCAAGGTCATGAGCGATGAATTCATTAAAGCTGAAATGGCATTGTTTGCTGAACAGGCAAAAGAAGTCGATATTATTATTACTACCGCATTGATTCCCGGCCGCCCTGCCCCATTGCTAATTACTGCAGAAATGGTTGAATCGATGAAAGCCGGCAGCGTCGTTGTCGACCTCGCCGCCGAGCAAGGCGGTAACTGTGAGTTGACCCAAGCCGGAAAAGTCATAAACCACAACGGCGTAACCCTAATCGGCTACACAGACTTGCCCAGTCGAATGGCGGCACAATCCAGCCAGTTGTATGCCAGCAATCTGAGGCACCTGCTAACAGAATTGACCCCGGAAAAAGACGGTCAAATCATTGTGGACATGGAAGATGAAGTCATTCGTGGTGCCACCATCTGTAAAGATAAACAAACGACCTGGCCACCACCCGCACCCAAACTATCGGCAGCACCGCCTAAGCAAGCCGAGCCGGAAGCCGCACCAGTTGTAGTTGAAAAAGGCAAACTCTCGATCGCAGGTCCAATTATTGGTGCCGTTATTGGTGGCCTTGCCCTGCTGGGCCTTGGTGCGGTTGCACCGGCTGATTTCATGGCCCACTTCACCGTTTTTGTACTCGCCTGCTTTGTCGGCTACATGGTTATTTGGAATGTCTCAGCCGCACTGCACACCCCGCTAATGAGTGTAACTAATGCGATATCAAGCATTATTATTATTGGCGCCCTGCTGCAAATTAGTTCAGATAACGAAATGGTCATGTGGATTGCCACCGGTACTGTTTTACTAGCAAGTATCAATATCTTTGGCGGCTTTGCCGTCACCCGCCGCATGCTCGAAATGTTCAGGAGATAGGCTTGTGATTAGTATTCAAGGCGTAGTTACCGGGTCGTATATTATTGCGATCGTCCTCTTCATTTTAGCCCTGGGTGGGCTTTCCAATCAAGAAACCGCAAGACGCGGCAACTGGTACGGTATTATCGGTATGGCTATCGCTCTGGTCGCAACCGTGATCGGATTTGTTAAACCTGAAACCTACCCCATCCTGCTGGCAGCGCTGGTTATTGGTGCCAGCATTGGTTTGTTTGCCGCGCACCGTATTCAAATGACCCAGATGCCAGAATTGGTAGCCGTGCTACACAGTCTAGTCGGTATTGCTGCCGTTGCAGTTGGCTATGCCAATTTTATGGGCCACGGCGGGCAGTTAAGCGGCATCGAGCTCACCATTCATGATATTGAAACCTATAT
>QIKG01000289.1 GCA_003232965.1 Oceanospirillales bacterium | reverse complement strand
CCGACAACCACCATTGGCACACAGGATAAAGCCGGGATTACTGATGTTGTGCTTGAGGCGGCCGTTACTACCATTCAGGATTTTGAGGATTCTGTTGCTGCCGTTGATGCCGAAGACAAAGTGCTGGTTTATAACAACTGGCTGGGACTGATAAAAGGCGATCTAAGCGAAACTTTTGAGAAAAACGGCAAGATGATGACCCGCACCCTTCGGCAAGACCGACTATACACAGCAGCGGCGGGCGGGGAAATCAGCTTACACGGCCGCAGCTTGTTGTTTGTCCGCAATGTGGGTCACTTAATGACCAATAATGCCATTCTCGACTCACAGGGTAACGAAGTTTTTGAAGGCTTAATGGACGCTGCAATTACCGGGCTGATTTCATTACACGATATTAACCGCACTAACAGCCTGTCAAATTCACGCACGGGCAGTATTTATGTGGTCAAACCCAAGATGCATGGCCCTGAGGAAGTCGCCTTTACCTGCAAAGTTTTTGACCGCATAGAAGATATGCTGGGAATGCCCCGAAATACTTTCAAAGTCGGAATTATGGATGAAGAACGCCGCACCACAGTAAATTTAAAGCAATGCATTAGAGCGGCAAAATCCCGTATCGCCTTCATTAATACCGGATTTCTTGACCGTACCGGTGATGAAATTCACAGCAGCATGGAAGCCGGCCCGATGGTGCCTAAAACCCTGATGAAAGATGAAGCCTGGATGCCAGCTTATGAAGACTGGAATGTGGATATCGGTCTTGCCTGTGGACTGCCCGGGCGGGCACAAATTGGTAAAGGTATGTGGGCAATTCCTGAACAGATGGCGGAAATGCTGGAACAAAAAATTGCCCACCCGTTGGCCGGAGCCAACACCGCCTGGGTACCCTCACCCACTGCGGCTGTTTTGCATGCCATCCACTACCATCAAGTCGATGTTTTTCAACGCCAACAGGAAATCGCCAAACGCGCACTGGCAAAACTAGATGATATCCTTACAATACCGCTGCTCAAAGACCCTTCCTGCCTCACTGTTGAGGATATCCAGCTCGAACTGGATAACAACGCTCAGAGCTTATTAGGTTATGTGGTTCGTTGGATCAATGAAGGCATTGGCTGTTCCACAGTTCCGGATATCCACAATATCGGTCTGATGGAGGATCGTGCCACCTTACGCATTTCCAGCCAACATATGGCCAATTGGCTGCAGCATGGTATTTGCAGTAAACAACAGGTAATGGAAACCCTGGAAAGAATGGCTGGCGTTGTTGATATACAGAACGAAAATGACCCGCTGTATCAAAAAATGGCGTCAAATTGTGCTGATAGTATTGCTTTCCAAGCTGCCTGTGACCTGGTATTTAAAGGCAGCCAGCAACCCAGTGGTTATACCGAACCGCTTTTACATGCCCGTCGATTGGAACGCAAAGCCCAGCGTTAATTAAATGATTAAGTAATATACATTGTGACTTTAGGGTCTATTTAGATTCAACAGTAAAAAATGGAATTATCAATGAACATAGTCAAAGGTTTTAATGGCGCCATTGGAAATACGCCACTGATAAAATTAAGCACTCTCAGCGAGCTTAGCCAATGTAACATTCTGGTAAAGGCTGAATTTATGAACCCCGGCGGTTCGGTTAAAGACCGTGCAGCTTTTTCCTTGATTCAACAGGCCGAAAAATCGGGCTTGCTAAAGCCGGGCGGCACCGTTGTTGAAGGCACTGCTGGCAATACCGGCATTGGATTGGCGCATATTTGTAATGCCCGTGGTTATAAATGTGTAATAGTTATCCCGGAAACCCAATCACAGGAAAAATTGGATAGCCTCAAACTATTAGGAGCTGAGGTCATAGCTGTGCCTGCGGTACCATTTAAAAACCCTGAAAACTATGTGCATATTGCCAAAAAAATTGCGGATGAAACTAAAAACGCCATCTGGGCCAACCAGTTCGATAACACCGCCAACCGGGATGCGCATTTCAACACCACTGGGCCTGAAATTTGGCAACAAACCGATGGCGCTATCAACGGATTTATCTGTGCTACCGGCACCGGTGGAACGCTTGCAGGTATCGGTCGGTATCTAAAACAACAAAACCCTGATACTTGTATAGCACTAGCAGACCCGACCGGCAGCGTATTGGCTCAATGGGTACTGAATGGCGAACTAAAATTAACCGGTGATGGCTCCATTACCGAAGGTATCGGTAATGGACGGGTTACTGCCAACCTACAAGGTACTGAGATTGATACTGCGGTAACCATAGATGACCAGATAACTGTTGATATGGTCTATCACTTGCTCAACCATGAGGGGCTGCTTGTGGGTGCATCATCAGGACTAAATGTTGCCGCAGCCGTTTGGTTAGCTGGTCAACTGGGTCCCGGCAACACCATAGTCACCTTGCTTACCGATCATGGCAGTCGCTATCAATCACGCTTGTTCAACCCGGAGTGGCTGGCGACTAAAAATCTGATCATCCCAGCAAAAGCCAGTTTCTTTAAGTTAGATTAGGCCATTTATATAATTAGTCACCGCTTTGAGTAATATTCGTATAAGCACAGTAAAGTATCTTTCTATCGACAAACTGCTTGTGAGTCGACCGTTAGTTTGAGTAAACTAGCGGCTTATTCACAATAGTAATGGAATCCCAATGAAACCTATAAGTCGCTTTGCAACAATCACCCTAAGCTTGTTTCTTTTAAGCTCTGCTCTCCAGGCCGAGCAGCAACCTACTGAGGATCCTTATATCTGGCTGGAAGATGTGCTCGGCGAAAAAGCTCTGGACTGGGTTGAAGGCCAAAACACCAAAAGTCTGAAGGTGTTGGAAAACCTGCCGACTTTTAAACCATTTTTTGAGAAGAACCTTGAAATTTACAACTCCGATAAGCAAATAGCCTACCCGTCTCTGCGCGGGGAATACATCTACAATTTCTGGCGCGACCAGAACCATGTTCGTGGCATATTACGCCGCACCAGTCTGCAGGAATACCGCAAAGCTGAGCCTACATGGGAAACCGTTTTAGATATTGACGCCCTGGCTGAAAGCGAGGACGAAAACTGGGTGTACAAAGGCAACAACTGTCTTTATCCCGAATACCGTCATTGTATTGTTACGCTTTCTCGTGGCGGTGCAGATGCATCAGTTCGGCGTGAGTTTGATATGCAAAAGAAAACTTTTGTGAAAGATGGCTTTATCACCGAAGAATCAAAAGGTGGCATCAGCTGGATTAATAAAGACCAGGTTTTAATCGGTACTAATTTCGGCGAAGACAGCATGACTGACTCAGGTTATCCGCGTATTTCTAAACTCTGGACTCGCGGCACAGAATTATCGGCAGCCAAAACCCTGTTTACAGGCGATAAAACCGATGTCGGTATCTGGGGCGCTGTTTATACCACCCCCGAAGGTAATTACCCGATAATCATTCAGGCACAAACTTTTTATACCAGCACAATGCATTACTATCATGATGATAAATTGACCGCTATTGAAATACCTGCTGATGCAGATTTGAGTTCAATTTTCAAAGGTCAGATGCTGGTTCGACTGAAAACCGACTGGAATATAGACAACAACACTTACCCACAGGGTAGCCTGATTAGCATTGATTTTGATTCGTTTATGCAAGGCAGTCGCGACTTTACAATGGTCCTAAACCCGGATAAACGCAGTACCATTAGTGGTCTGTCCATCACGCGCGACCGCCTGTTAATTAATATGTTGAATAATGTGCGTAGTGAACTATATGCCTATACCTTTGCAGATGGGCAATGGAAAAACACAATTGTAGACACCCCAACCCGTGGCAGTATTTCCGTCATCGCCAGCAGTGATACCTCAAATCAGGTGTTTTATTCCTATACCGGATTTCTTAGCCCAAACACACTCTATTTCCTCGATGCTGAGCTGCAGAGCACTAAAGTTAAATCCCTACCTGCATTTTTTGATGCTTCACCCTATGTAGTCAGCCAACATGCTGTGACATCAAAAGACGGTAGCCTGATCCCTTATTTCATGGTGGCCCGTAAAGACATGCAGCTGGATGGCACAAACCCGGTATTGCTATATGGCTATGGTGGTTTTGAAGTTTCCATGCGGCCGTCTTACTCGGCCACTATCGGGGTTGACTGGCTGGATCAGGGCGGTGTTTATGTGCTTGCCAATATCCGTGGCGGCGGTGAATTCGGACCAGCCTGGCATCTGGCTGCACTCAAAGAAAATCGTCAACGAGCTTTTGATGACTTTATTGCCGTCGCTGAAAATCTAATTGAGCACAAGGTCACTTCACCCCAACACCTGGGTATTCGCGGTGGTAGTAACGGCGGCCTGTTAATGGGCGTAATGCTTACCCAGCGTCCAGATTTATTCAATGCAGTGGTTTGTCAGGTGCCATTGTTGGACATGCAACGCTTTAACAAATTACTCGCTGGTGCCAGCTGGATGGCAGAATATGGTGATCCAGACACTCCAGCAGAATGGAACTATATCAGCAAGTATTCGCCCTATCATAACTTGAATGCAGACAAAAACTACCCCAAAGTATTCTTCACCACATCAACCCGTGATGACCGGGTCCACCCCGCGCATGCACGCAAAATGGTGGCTAAAATGGATGCCATGGGTATTCCACTTTATTATTATGAAAACACCGAAGGTGGTCATGCCGGTGCTAGCAACAAAAAGCAGTCTGCTTATTTAAATGCGCTGGTTTATAGTTATTTGATAGACCAATTGAAGTAACAAATAGGCAAAAACTAAAAAGCCGGCATCACTCGATGTCGGCTTTTTGATAAATGGGTAATCAGATTAGCCGATACCCTATTTTCTCAACATACTTCTCTGAAGATTATCTAACACTGAATCAACCAGAAGCTTTCCTGAGTGGTTCAAGTAGTTAATTTAACTTTAACCGCTTAACATCAGAGTAGATATCCCATAGCGTAACTAAAGCGATAACGCCTAGAACAACTAATATATTAAGATTAAAAGTTTTAACTACTTTCTGCCAATTAAAATCGGCGACTTCGAAAGACTCAACCACTATGAACTGGTCAAAACTGGCAATAAAAATCAAAACTGCGATGCTCAAGAGATTGTTTGATATATTTATCAGAGTAGTCCATGTGTTTTTATGTCCCGACAAGAAATGGTAGGCATTCAATATAAAACTTGCACCAACCAACACATTGACAATCCAATGAAGACTTTGCCACTCCGGGGAGAAAGAGATATTTTGCAATATTCGATTATCGATGAATGAAGGCACAATAAAAACTTGTTTAGAATAAAAGAGGTAATTCCAAAAAGCTAAAAATATACCTTCAAACATCATTTCAAAAAATCGATCGAAGCGACTTAAGGGTACTTTTTTTCCACTACTTGTTAGCTCCTTTGGTGACCATGAATAAAGTTTATTAAGGTCATAATTATTTTTTTGCATCAAGTAAAAAAATACTGTAACGCTCACGAATACATACACACTCAATGTTAGTATTCGCCAAAATACATCAACGATAAAGCCAATAATTGATAAGTCTTCAAAATTCAAATAAATACTATTTAATAAAATTATGATTGAAAAAATCACAAATGAGAGTTCAAGCGCTTTTTTATACGCGGGAAAATAATCTTTGTTAATCAATTCTTGATTAGGTAAATAATTCGCAGCAACACGCATTGGATGTCCAAGTTTTAAAAGATATGTTTCTTGTTCATCTTGCGAAAGATCTCGGCCCAGTTGTTTTTTCATATCATCAACTTCGTCATAAATTGATGATTCCAGTTCAGACCGAATTTCTTCTTTATTATCTTCTGGTAAATAATTTTCAAAACTATTTAAGTAATTGTTTATCATTTTCATAATTGTCTCCGGTAACCGCTTAACTTAAAATTTCGTTCAAGGTGGATTGAGTTTGTCGCCATTCGGCTGTCAGCTTGCTGAGAACTTCTAATCCAATATTGGATAACTGGTAAAAGCGCTTCTTACGGTTATTTTCTTCGCGCCATTCACTGCTTAATAACTTCTGCTTTTCTAAACGCCTGATCAGCGGATAAAGCGTGCCTTCGTCTATTTCTAGTCCTTGTGTGGCCAAGTTTTTTCGTAAAGAATAGCCGTAATGCTCTTCGCGTAATTCTGAAAGAACCGCTAGAATTAACACCCCTCGGCGTAATTCTAATTTCAATTTTTGATAATGTTCAATTTCAGTCATCTTTTCACCCGATAGTAAAAGCAGTGTATAAATCTTTTCTTTTTACTGTGTGTCGTACAGTCTTATGCATACTGTATATCATATAGTATGCGCGATCAAGTATATTTTTGAATAGTTTGAAAAATGCGCAGAGTGCCATTCGGGTCTGACCCGAATGGCGCTAAGTTAAGCTACTTTAACAGGCTTAACAACCGCATAAAACCTGCGTTTCTATTGTTTTATTCAAATTTAAAACTATGGTAAATACCCTTAACTTAGTACCATTCGGGTCTGTCCCCTATTGATTCTCTATTGATTCTAAGATAGCACTGACAATTAGCTGGAAGAGAGCATAAAGATCCCCATTCTTCCAATACTCGTATATCAGACCACTCTTTAGTGCATCTGACTTTTAACACCAAATGATAATGATTGTTCATAACTGCATAAGCACAAACATCAATACTAAAGATATCAGCTAAATATTCCAGACGATCAACGATCCATTGGCGACGGTGTTCGTAGGAACGATCCGCAAGTGTGTCATGGCCACAGAGAAAGGCTCTGCGCACACAACGACTAATGATGTGATAGTAGGGCGTATCTTCTATAGATATAAGCTGTTTTCTAGCTAAAGTCATGTTTTTCTCCAATTGAGAGCCTATTTTGGGGCTTTGACTGGGGAAAATCATCAGCAAACCTATGTGGTTACCTGTAGGATGTTTATGATGATGTGCCTGTCCTATGAATTCATCCTATGAATTCACTTGAATTCACTATGAATTCCCTCAACCATTTTGCATGTCTGTAACTTATTTCAACTGGTTTACTAACTATTAGGAGATTATTATGGCAGCAGTAAATTTTACTACGATATATATCAGAAAACACCTGGGCGATAATAAGGATGATATATCAAATGATCAGGGGTTTGAGTTTGTCGGAGATCAAACATCCATCTTCAATTTCAATATTGAACAAAACCCTGTTGGAGAAGGTTATTTTCTTATCAATGCTTATGGTGTACAGGATAAATGGCATAGCTTTTCAATTAACGGGAATCCATTCCGTTCTGCAGGGTTGTTTCCTGGGGGAAAAGCAGAGAATTGGATTACGAGTTTTACAATAATTCCAGCAGAAATACTTGTACAAGGAAATAATACTTTTCAAGTGATTCGAGAATCAGGAGGAGACAATTTTCTTGTAGATGATGTAGTCATTAATTGGCGCGAAGAATCGAACACGTCTCGTTTTAATCTATTTACTTTTTTTAATCGATAATTCAAGTACTGGTAAACTTTGATTTCACTTTCTGAACTAAAGAATTCAGCTAACAAGGCAAGCCAAAATCGCCCTGTGGGCTGGACGCACTAAAGCGCGCCTTTGCTTGCGGCGTTAGGCGGCATGGAGGTGAACTCCGAATTCAAGGAATCAATCGGGGTCAGAATCAATCGGGGAATCAATCGGCAAATCAATCGGCAAAATCAATCGGGGTCAGACCCCGATTGATTGTTCTGGAAGCTTCTCATTAATTTCAAGTAGCACATTCCATTGATTTGACGGCGATCCAGCTAATATCATGCTTTTATAGAGTTGATGGTGGCCATCTGGAGTCGTCAAAACCCACTGGCCTGCCACTACTAATCGGTCATTAAACATATCTACGCCTTCAGGATTAACTTTGAACCTAGCGCCAAAAGACCGGCCTGCTTTACCATCAATATAAACAACCGGTTCTTTAGAAATAGCTTCAAACTCTGATCGCTTGTTATTTGTAATGTTGCTCTGGTATCGAAATGTTCCGGATTTAAGACGTTTAATTTTAAACTTAACCTTTGTAGCTCTATATGTTTTCACTGCAAACTCGAGAATTTTATTGTATTCAGCGGCTTGAACATTTGGCGATTCAATTTCCAAGGCTGTATGTTAAGGTATTAACTAGATCTTTAAACCAAAATGTTTTCCACCTACTTGAGTTCGCGAAACTAGGAAATCATGAGATATCGCTTTGGAAGTTTTATTGTATGGTGCCAATATTCGATTTTATTGGCTATCTTCTACTCACCTCTTGCTAGCGCAAATGGGTTTGGTTACCTAGTTGCTTCTACGTTCTTGTTTGCGATGATTCCTGTAGCGATAATATCAATGATTGTAGGTGTTGTTGGTGCGAGCCGTAGCCCTCCGGAGTATAGTGTTCGGTCTCTTATCTTGATAATAACCTTTCTTATAGCAGCACCGTTTGTTATTACTGGCCTTTTTCTTTTCGAAATATCGACAATAGGTATTCTCATGCTACTAATAGCGTATATAGTTGCTATGTATCTGATCCATGGTATTGCGTACTTGGTCACACAGGGCCTTATTAAGGTGGCTAATAAAATTAACAAAGATCTGTATTAGGGAGCGGTTATTGTGTCCGCCCCAAAGCTCCAGGTAGGGTGAGCATTTATGCCCACCCTTGTATGATCAACACACAGTCACTGGACATTTGTTTCAATAAACTGTATCTACAGATTGCTTCCGGGCAACATCAGTCTGGAGCGCTTGTGCAAGGGCTTGCATTAACCGCTTACATAATAGCAACGCTACTGGACATTATAGGCTCAAGATGATCATTCATCACAGAGCCTATGAAATAACAATTACTTAGGGGAGTAAGATTGATAAAAAAGGATTGGGATTGATATAAAGCCAGCGTTATCCCACAACGCAGCTAGTTCAATCAATAAAATCGGCAGTACTCTGGCGTCTTCTGTCTACCGTTAATTTGGTAACATCTGGACGGGAATAATGCCCTACCGGGTCAAAGTTTTGACGCTCTTCAAGAACTCTATTAAAATCCAAATCTTGGTAAATATTCCCTTCTTGTTTCAGAACCGGTTCTAAAACCCACTCACCATTAGGGCCAGCTATACAGCTTCCACCATTAGCTAAAACCTCTGGCGAAGCGGTCAAAATTTCCTCAAAATAGGGAGTATCTTTCGGGAAATCACTTTTATTCATTATAGAAGATACCGAAATTACAAAACTTCGTGATTCTTTGGCTATAAAACGAGTGATATCTTTGGTGTTGTGCGCGCTACCCGGCCATACCGCGATGTGTAAATTTTCACCCTGAGCATAAAGCGCGGCTCTAGGTAATGGCATCCAGTTCTCCCAACAATTCAGCCCACCAAGGGTAAATTCTTTTAGTTTATGAACTTGTAAGCCGTTACCGTCACCAGGCGCCCAAGTGAGCCGCTCGTCATAAGTGGGCTGTAGTTTTCGATGCACAGATTTAATTTCACCTTGCGCATTTATATAAACCAAAGACGCATAAAGGCTATGTCCACCGCGATCAAGAGGTCGCTCTATAATTCCCAAGTAAATAGCAATTTTATGTTTTTTAGAGAGTGCGCAAATTTTATCTAAGTCTCCATTTTCCAAGGTAATGGAGTTGCGCACATAATGCGCATGAATTTCTTTATTCATTTTCGTGTCCCAAGCAGCACCGTTAATCAATGCCAGCCAGAACGGGTAGCCAGGAACTAGCCCTTCGCCAAAAACAATCAATTCGGCTTTATTAGCAACAGCCTTGTTTTTTACCTTATTGAGAGTTGCGGTTTTATTGAACCAAACTGGACTAATTTGTGCCAGCGCTACTTTTAGAAATTGCTTGTCTTTCATATTTTCAACTACTAATTGTAAAGAGCTTGAGTATAAGGCGAATAAAGGCAGTTTTCAAAGGCGGGCTTGAGATGCAAGTGTGTCTGGGAAAAATCCCGGCGAAGATGTCCAGCTCACTGACTTACTGTCACAACCATAGAAAATATTGTGAACACTCTTACATTATTAACTGCGAAATCATGGTAAAGAACTTAAATCCTACTTATACTCTGAACTGAGTCTAAGGTATTCTCGGACGAATTAGTTAGGGTCTCGTTAAATCTTGAGAAACACCATGAAAAACAAAATCTTCCATCCATACACGCCGTTTTCTGCAATTGAAAAAGGCTTCCCGAATATGGTTCGCGGCGAGGGGATTTACCTCTTCGACGAGGCAGGTAAACGATATGTGGATATTGTTTCCAGCTGGTGGGCGTGTGCGCTGGGCCATGGGCATCCGCAGGTGGTAGAGGCCATCCAACAACAGGCGGGGGTTTTGCAGCACAGCATTAGTGGCAGCCTAACCCATCCAAGTGTACTGGCCTTGGCGGATAGACTTGCTGGGCTGATGCCCTCCCCGGATCGCCATACGCTGTTTGCAAGCGATGGCTGTTCGGCAGTGGAGGCTGCGCTAAAAATCGCGATCCAATATTGGTATAACCTTGGTCGCCCAGAAAAAACCTGGGTGATAGGAATGGACCAGGGCTACCATGGCGACTCGCTTGGCGCCCTTGGCGCTGGCTTTGTGGACGATTTCCATAAACCTTTTGAAAAAATCGTCGCGCATACCGCCAAACTCCCCTTCCCCCTGAATGACGATTTCACTGCCAGCCAAAAAGTGATTGAAGAACACAAAAATAAACTCGCTGCTGTGATTGTCGAGCCGCTTTGTTTAGGCTCGGCGGGCATGAAAATTTATTCTGCAAACTATCTTAAACAACTGGCCGATTGTTGCGCAGCCAATGATGTGTTGCTGATCGTTGATGAAATAGCTATGGGCTTTGGTCGCACGGGTAAGAGATTTGCCTTTAATCATGCGGGTATTGATCCCGATATGGTCACTGTTGGAAAGGCGCTAACGGCGGGTTATATGCCGATGAGCGCATGTATTATAAAAGATAAGATTTATGCTACTTTCTCCGACATCGGCGCCTCCGACTGCACTTTTTACCACGGCAACACCTATGCCGGGCATCCCATCGGCTGTGCCGCCGCACTCGCAGCACTGGATATTTACGAAGCCGAAGCCACTGTCGAGCGTGCGGCCGAAATGGCTAAAAAAATGAAACAATGGATGCAGCCGCTGGCAACCCTGGATAGGGTCAAAGAACTACGCTTTCTTGGGATGATAGGAGTAGTAGAGCTCAAGCCAGAAGCTAAGCCTCCAATGGCCAAAATCAAAGCAGCGCTGCTCGAACAGGGTTATCTATTCCGACCACTCGGCCATGTTTTCTATCTTATGCCGCCGCTTGTCATCACTGACGAGCAACTACGCGAGGCGATCAATACCCTGCATAAAACCCTTGAGGAGTTTTGTTGATCGCTATCTGAGCAATTGATTTTTCGCCTGTCTGTTTTTATGAGTAAAGTGTAAGGTCGGGGTATGCGCTGCACACAGCAGTTTCTGCCACTACAATAACAACACTAGCTACTCAAAGCCGTCCTCAAACACTGCTTCCCCCAAGAGTGGCGCGATACAACTGGGGCTGTTAGCAGTAATTCGGCTACTTAACAGTCCAATTACGCTAGGATGGTACTCATTATTGCTTAAGCCACAATCTGCACCATTTGGAGCACCAAAGTGGCAATAGCTCATAATAGTACCCTCACCGCCAACTGGGCAAGATACCCCACCAGTATAACAACCAACCTCAGCATTAAAACAGGTGTCTACTGTAGGACTGTAACAGTGGGTATGCGGGGAACCGAAGTTATGTGCTAGTTCATGCCCCACAAATTGGGAAATAAAGCCTGTGCTGGCATTAGATCCAATCCGGTTTACGCTATAACTGCCAACGGTATTGAGCCCGAATACAAGCCCATTTTGGCAATATTGATCCACCCAGGCAACCCCTGAGAATGAATTCGAGGAAATACTCTCACCACTAAAAAGTACGGTAAAGTCTCGCTCTACAGTAGAGTGGTTGATTCTCCAGTACTCACCAAAGTCGTTTAAATAGTCGAATAAATTAGCTTCCGCGGGTATTGGGTCTGAACCAATCCGTAGATAGGTAGGCCCAATTAACAGCCGTAATGACAAGTCTCTTTCCATGAACACATTCATATTGACGAAAATGGTATTTATATAGTTCATCGCGGTTATGGCATTATCACCTTTTCCTGCCATCCACTCCATATCTGTATCTACAGCAATTACCGCTTGGTAACTGCTTGTATTAGATGAGCTGATAACGGCGCTTCTTGAGCTTAATGCTGCTGTAACTTTGGCAAATGGATCTCCAGGTTGGTCTGCCATAGTAGTTCCGCACTGGTATATGGGCCCGTCAGCATCGTCGGTACTTGGCGTTTTTTTGAAATTTAGGCCAGAGCCAAGGTTGCCGGTAATATCCATACTGATACCACCCTGGTTTTGCAATCCAGTGACATTGCCAGTATCAGGGTCCACCAATAGTCCTACACCGTCTCTGATTGAGGAAAACGCATAAAGCTGGGGACGGGAAATTTCCTCTTGCCCTTGGTCGGAGATAACAATGATACGAGCACCAGGAGCGAATAGCTCGTATCGCTTTAGGGTAATGGTGTTACTAACGGATTTTATCTGTGGTTGTTGACTTAGCTGTGGGAAGTCAGAAATAACCAGCGACTGGCCAATTTTGGCTGTAAGTAAAGCCGTTACTGTCGCTGAGGGCAGCTCCCAGCTTTTCTCCACAGCTAACATTGGTGGCTGCTGTTCTGTTTGAGTGGTTACTATTGATTTACTTGCAGGTGGCAAGTTAAAGTCGGGAATCTCTGCCACAGCAGAACCCGTCAATAGTGCTATCACAGCTGAGAATAAAATTTTCATAAGTCTTCCATAATTCACCCGAAACCCGCCTCCCGTGAGGAATTCATAGTATAACCTACACTCTCATTGTATTCTTGCAGTGCTGTATAGAAGCAGAACTCTATTGGCGCGGAACCTCTAGTAAAAAAAACCTATTTAGATTAAATTATCATACAGCGTTATCACCCAATGTTATAACCCAATCTAAGGCTTGCAGTTATGCTTATTGACCAAAGAAAACAATTAGTACACCAATTCGGCCTAAATTGGGTAAAAGATGATGCCATGGTGATAACAAATGTTGCCGACGATGCCAGTTTCCGGCGTTATTTCCGCCTGCAGTTGCAGGACAAAAGCTGGATAGTAATGGACGCGCCACCGGAGAAAGAAGATTGCACGGCTTTTATTGAAATAACCCAACGCTTAAGGGGTGCCGGTTTACATGCCCCTGAAATATTACAAGCTGATTTGAATAATGGTCTGTTGTTATTAGAAGATCTGGGTGACACCCAATTTAAGCCATTGATAAACCCTGAAACTGCGGATCAATGCTTTCAACCCTTATTTGCTGTTTTGGAGGAGTTTGCCAAGAGTGTAAATACTATCGGTTTACCGCAATACAGTTCCCGCTTGCTACAAACAGAACTTGACCTGTTTCCCGACTGGTATCTAGCTCAACATAAACATCAGCCCTTTAGCCTCACCGAGCAGTTAGGCTGGGAACAACTTTGCAATACATTAATTCAATCAGCCAGGGCGCAACAACAGGTCTTTGTACATCGTGATTTTCATTCTTGCAACCTGCTAAAAACCACAAACAACAACCCCGGAATTATTGATTATCAGGATGCAGTTATCGGACCACTGAGCTATGATCTGGTTTCGTTATTGTGGGATCGTTATATCAGCTGGCCACGCGAGCGAATCAGCGGCTGGTGTGAGCAATTTCGACAACAGCTGGAACTGGATATTCCAGCTGAGGAATGGCAGCAGCAATGCGATTACATGAGCCTGCAGCGCAATCTGAAAATTGTCGGAATATTCGCCAGACTCCATTATCGTGATAATAAAAGCGGTTATCTGGAGATGATTCCAAGATTTCTTGATTACTGTCTGGATATTCTTCAGCGTTACCCGGAATTCGAAACGGTGTTGACCGCGCTTAACAGCAGACGAAAGTCCGATTGTTAGCAAGGTAGGTATCAGGGTAAAATTACATCCGGGCTTTTCCCGCGCTCACCACAAGTAACTGACAAGACCACAGGCTAATTTTATGGCGACTAAACGCTACCTTCAAGGCATACAACTATGCGTGCAATGATCCTCGCCGCCGGTCGTGGCGAACGCTTGCGGCCTCTGACCGACCACACACCTAAAGCGCTGATTGATGTCAATGGCAAACCCTTGCTGCAGTGGCATCTGGAAAATCTTGCGCGGGCAGGCTTTACTGAAGTCATCATTAATCTCGCTCACCTTGGGGAACAAATAGCGGCATTCGCAGGCAATGGAGATCGTTGGGGTATCAATATCCATTACTCGCGCGAATTAGAAGCATTAGAAACTGGCGGGGGTATTTTTAAAGCCCTTCCCCTGCTAGGTGATTCTGCATTTCTGGTCATCAATGCTGATATTTGGACAGATTACCCCCTGTATAAACTGCGCAACCACCATTGCTC
>QIKG01000043.1 GCA_003232965.1 Oceanospirillales bacterium | reverse complement strand
CTGTAAATAATTAATAAAATTAATATATTTTAATTAAAACAAAAGAAAATGTTTATATAATAGAATTAACGCAAAATAAATTGAAATATCAAGGGCAACTATGGAAAATACACATACCAAGGCGCAGCTGGATCAGAGTGATCTGGAAATTTTGGAGATACTGCAGCAGGAAGGCCGGATCAGCAATACCGCGTTGGCTGAACGGATTCATCTTTCGCCACCAGCCTGCTTGGCGCGAGTAAAGCGCTTACGCGCTCGCGGTATTATTCGCGGCTACCACGCCCAGCTCGACCGCAGCAGTCTCGGCTTGGATAACCTCTGTTTTATTGAGCTGAGCCTGGAACTGCACCAACCGGAACATATGCAGCAAGTTCTGCAGCGGATTGTGGCAATGCCCGAAGTGCTGGAGTGTTATCACCTGACGGGTGAGTATGATTATTTACTCAAGGTGCTGGTGGCCAATACCGAGGCCTTACATGATTTTATCTCTAGGCAATTAATCCCAATGCCGGGGATTGCCAGAATCCATACCAGTGTAGTTTTAAGAGAAATAAAAACGAGTACTAATTTGCCCTTATAAAGACCGGCTGAAGTCGTGAATGAACGGGCTTGAGGATGTTATATGAACAAGCCTATGAATGCCCGCACGAACATGAATATAGAAACTCTGGCCATCCACGGCCCCGGACACGCTAAGAATCCATATGGTAGTCTGGCAACTCCAATCTACCAGACCTCAACCTTTGTTTTTGACAGTGTTGCCCAAGGCGCCGCCCGTTTTAGCGGTGAACAATCGGGCTATGTTTATGGCCGTCTGGATAATCCCACGGTGCATGAGCTGGAAGAACGCATGGCAGCGCTCGAACAAACCGAGGCTGCAGCTGCATTTGGCTCTGGCATGGGCGCGATTTCTGCATCTTTGCTGACATTACTTAAATCTGGCGATGAGATGGTTTCTACCGCGGCACTTTACGGCTGCAGTTATTCACTGTTCAGGCATCATCTGCCAGCTATGGGAATTAATGTAAAGCTGGTTGAACCTCATAGTGATGCTGTCATGGAAGAGCTGTTGGAGCAGGCAGTCAGCGATAAAACCCGGGTAATGTACCTGGAAACCCCATCTAATCCCGGCCTGCAGGTGTTGGATCTGCAGCGCCTAATTAACTTTTGTAAAGCCCGCGGCATTACAACGGTTGTAGATAACACTTTTATGTCACCAGTGCTGCAAAACCCCGCCGTATTGGGAGCTGATCTGGTGGTACATTCAGCCACCAAGTATCTTAACGGCCATGGTGATGTAATTGCTGGTATAGCCTGCGGTAGTGCGCAGCTCATAACTGAAATTAAAACTACTCTGCGTAAGGATTTGGGGGCGATTCTTTCACCGAACGATGCATGGCTGCTTATGCGCGGGCTGAAGACCTTACCCTTGCGAATAGAAAAACACATTAGCAATGCGGAGAAAATAGCTTTTTGGCTGGACCAACATCCGCATATTCATTCTGTTAATTACCCTGGGTTGCCGAGCCACCCGGGCTACCATTTGATCGGCAGCCAAATGCGTGCTGGCGGCGCAGTTATTGCCTTCGAACTGGATGGCGAATTTGAGCAGGCAGTGACGATGATGAACAAGGTATCACTCTGCCGTCTCGCGGTAAGTCTTGGTGATGTAGAGAGCCTAATTCAACACCCCGCCTCAATGACACATTCAACCTACACCGCCGAAGAACTCGCCGATGCCGGCATTAGTGGCAGTATGATAAGACTCGCGGTCGGGCTGGAGCATGCGGATGATATAATTGCCGACCTTGAGCAGGCATTAAACGCCGCTCTGAAGAGCCCGAGGGGATTAGCAAAAGCTAGTTGAGCTAACGAATTATTTGCCTGATAAGTACGCCAAGCAATAATCATATACACTATCTCAATCCTTTGTTCTTAGGGCTTTTGCAATTTAAGGAAATAATATGGATTATTCAAGCATCGTTGGTGTGTGTGCCTCTCTTCTTGGGCTGATTTTTCTGGGCTTGTCTTACCGGGTAGTCAGTATCCGTCGGGTCGTAAAAATCGGTATCGGTACAGGCGGTAATGAGCCGCTGAGGCTGGCTGTACGGGCGCATGCTAATTTTATAGAGTATGTGCCGATTATTCTAATTTTGCTATTTTTGCTGATGCGTAGTGCTGGTGATGCCATGCTTGCGGCTGCGTTGGCCGTACTGTTGGTGATTGCTCGGCTACTGCACGCTTTTGGTTTAAGCGGTTCTGGTGGTTATTCGACAGGTCGTTTTTCAGGCACAGTCATCACCTGGCTTGTGCTCTTGCTAACTTCTCTGTTGAATATCTACTACTTAGTCTTTTAAGCTCAGGCAATTGGCGGGCCGGGTGCTTGTTCTTCTAGCGTTCTTGAGATATCCAATACAAAGCTGAATAGATTTTCGGATCGAGCAGTTTACCCGCTTGTTGTTGCTGGTCCAGCCATTGGTCGACCTCAACAAGAGGGATGATATGTACGCTAATATCTTCACTGCTGTCACCGCCACCGGTCCCGGTGCGGTTTAATCCTTTGGCACGCACTATATGCAGGGTTTCACTGCTCATCCCTGCACTTGCAGGGCAATGCAATATGTGGCGCCAATGCTGTGCCTCAAAACCGGTTTCTTCCTGTAGTTCCCGACTGGCTGCTGCGAATACCGATTCATCGCGGAATTCAGCAATATCGCCCATAAGTCCTGCGGGCAGCTCTATTACCCGGGCATTTACCGGTGTACGGAACTGTTCGACCAGTAGGAGGTCTTGTTTATCGGTGGTGGCAACAATTACAACAACACCTTGAGTATTCACGCGCTCTGCATACTCCCAGTTATCACGCTCAAGTAGGCTGAGGAATTTACCCTGGTAGTGGTGCTTGGTTTTAGGCATAAGGATTCATCGCTCTTATAATTGTTTTTGATAAAATGATTGCTGATAATTTGAATCAGTCTTTGTTAAAATAACATGTTACCCATTATAACGCTCTGGGATAGATGCCCGAGTTGGATTAGGAATACCAAATGAACAATTTTCTCCGAGTCACAATATGTACTCTTGCCCTTATGGCTACAACTGCTGTAACAGCACAACTGCAGTCAGAGCCAATGCCGGAGTCCGAGTCCGAGTCCGAGGCGGTAAAAGCTACGGCGGTGAAAACTATTGCTTTACCTGATTCGGTGCGAACCTTGCAGGGTTTGGCCAGCAAAGCTTATGCTCAGAAAAAACACCGGGCATTTGTAAAAATAATGGAAAAGTTGCATCGGTTGCGCCCGTTGGATACTGATTATATGTATCAACTGGCGTTGGCCTACTCGTTGGTGGACAACAAAACCGGTGCTTATGACCTGATGTTGGTCATGCAGCAACAGGGTGCAGCATATGATTTTGATGCCACGGATGACTCAAAAAACATCCGCGGTACCGAGGTCTATGTGTATATCAATGACCTTATGGTGCGGGCTTTGGAACCTTCTGGCAGTGTGGAGAATGTATTAACTCTTGCTAATGATGTGGTGCTTCCAGAGGCTATTGATTGGGATCCAATAAATCAAACATTTTTGATTGGCACGGTGGCTGATGGCAGAATCCTGCGGGTTGATGATAAGGGCAAATCCAGCACGCTGTTTCAAGCAGATGCTAAAAATGGTATGTGGAGCATTTATGATATAAAGGTTGATGTAAAGCGGAGTATTTTCTGGGTTAGTAGTGCGGCTCTACCTGGGTATAAAAATTATTCGCAATCGGATTTCGGGCGCTCGGCGCTGTTCAAATTCGACCTCAAAAGCGGTAAATTACTGCAGCGTTACCCAATGGCTCTGGATGGCAACCCTCACTCATTTGCCAATATGGCACTTGCCGATGACGGTAGTGTTTATATCGCTAATTCCCAGGCACCGATAATATATGTTTTCAAGCCCGGCGATACTACACCCAAAATATTTGCCGCTTCACCGGATTTACTTAGTATTCGTTCAATGGTGTTGAATAAAGATAACACCTATCTGTATTTAAGCGATTACAGCAACGGGCTGTTTATTCTTAACCTGGAAGATGGTCAGATGCGCCCACCTATTATGCCAGAAACGCTAAATACCAGTGGTATCGATGGGATGTATCGTTGGGCTGACTCGCTGGTGATCATCCAGAACGGCTTTACCCCCAGTCGGGTGTTGCGCTTACAACTGGACTCTGACGGGGTCGAGATTACCGATATGGCGCCTCTGGCAGTTTCTCAGCCTGTATTTGACAATCCAAATTTTGGTGTGATCCGTGGCGACTGGCTGTATTATTTTGCCAATAGTCACTGGGGCAAAGTGGGTTCTAACGGCAAGGTTGCAAAACCGGTGAGTATTATTCGCACTGGGGTTGAACAAGCCCTTAATGTTGTAACCCCTGATTTGGAACAGTTTATGGAACAGGTGAAAGAGCGCCAACAAGAGGAACAAGCGCAATAATCCTTAGCTCTAAAGGTTAAGACAGCGGCGCCTCAGCATGGGGCCAAAATTAAGCTTATCGAAGATAGCATTCAAAGCCTCTTCGTTAATTTCCCCCCGGCTAATTTGCGGTGCCGCTACCACCGACTCGGCAAGCTCATAGATTCCTGTGAGCCGGCGGGATAACTCAACTAGCTCCTGATTAGCCTTGATTTTATTGTGTATCGACTTGGCACCACGCAAGCTAAGGAAAGCGATTTCATCAACCCGGGCGTAGAGGTTTTCTAAATCGCCAAAATGGGACAGCAATGCAGATGCACCTTTTGGTCCTATACCGGGTACCCCGGGGATGTTATCAACCTTATCGCCGGTTATTGCCAGAAAATCAGCAATTTGCTCCGGGTAGACGCCAAATTTGTTTTTAATGCCCTCGCGGTCGAGCATATTGCGTCTGGCAAAATCCCACCAGATGTCATCACCGGCAATTAACTGTGTCAGGTCTTTATCGGCAGTCACCACACACAGGTGTTTACCTTCGCCTCGATGATGTCTAACCAGAGAGCCGATCAGGTCATCAGCTTCATATCGATTGTCGGCGAATATTGCCAACCCCAGAGCCGCAGCAACCTCTTTGCACCAGGCAAACTGGCGTTTTAGTTCCACTGGAGCCGGGTCTCGGTTGGCTTTGTATTCCGGGAAAATTTCATTTCGGAATGAAGTTGTTAACGACTCATCAAAAGCTAAGCCTATCTCTTTCGCCCGGGTTTGTTCCAGTAGGGTGCAGAGAAAGCCGGTGTAGCCATAAACCGCATTAGTGGGCTGACCCTGGTGGTCGGTAAAGTCTTCCGGGTCGTTGGAAAACCAGGAGCGAAATATATATATGCTGGAGTCGACCAGCATGGCGGTATCAGGCGTTATTTTCATACTTAACTCAAGACCTTCAGTTGAGTAGACTCTCGCCGTTTTCAACCCGTTTGCGTAAAACACTATTGCGCGGGAAATGTGCCAGCAGGAAATCCATTTGATCAGCGAGAATGCGCCGACCCTGCAAGTATACATACTCCGCATGGGTGGGTGTAAAAGGAATAGCCAGCAACTCCATCCCTGCAGCCTCGGGGGTAAGGTCGGCCTTGTGGTTGTTGCAACGCTTACAAGCGGTGACCACATTATTCCAGCGATCTACGCCTTTCTGACATAAGGGTTTGACATGGTCACGGGAAAGCAGGTGTCGGGGAAAGTGCTTGCCGCAATACAGGCAAATGTTTTGGTCACGGCGGAATAAGGCGTTGTTTGAAAGGGGAGGGGTGTAGCCGTTCTTGAAGAGAAAGTTATGCGGGTGTTTGCCGAGGGTTGCGAGGATGGCGTTGACTGGGATAATACTGCGTTGCCCGGTCATAGCGCTAATGCCTCCGTGTATTCGAAACACGGTGCTACCGAGGGTGTAACTCACCTGTTTCAAAGTGATCAGGCGCACAGCATCCTGATAGTTAATCCACTCCAGCGGCATACCGGAAACATCGGTTCTCAGTACTTGTTGTTGCAAGTGCTGCATGCTTTTTCCACCTTCTTCCTTTTCGGTAAACACAATATATAGTGTTTTGTACCCTGACTACAACCTATATCTATGGATTAAAGTATGGGTGAGCAGAAAATAGCATGTTGTTAGCCGAGTTTTGGTGGCGCTGAAACAGTCGATACTAGAGATAAAAAGTGCAACTTTATGATTAACCGGCATATACTATTCTAGATTATTCAAACAGGAAATGTAGATGTCAGATCAGCACCTGAATATATTTTGTTCTGCAGAGCATACGGCAGAATATGACAACGAAACCCCCCAGATTGTTATCCATGTCTTTGGTAAGAGCGATTTGTCGGCTTGGTTGGTTGAGCAAACGGCAGTAATAAAAAACTGGGTGTCGGAGCAGCATTACGCAGCAGCGCCGGGCCAACATTTACTTATTCCAGCGGATGATGGTCGCTTAGCTTGTGTCTTGTTGGGTAAGCATTCACAGGCGGGTTTGCGCTTGCTGCAGGATTTGCCGACTGCGTTACCGGCGGGCGATTATCAGCTTAGCGAGAAGTGGGATACAGAAGTATATTTAGGTTGGGGTCTGGCCAGTTATGAGTTTTCGCGATACAAACAGTTGAAATCAGAACGCCCACGCCTGCACTTGCCCACCGAACTGAATGCAGAGGTACTGGCGTTACTAACATCCTCGTTCCGGGTTCGAGATTTGGTTAATACCCCAGCTCAAGATATGGGGCCAGCTAACCTGGCAGCAGAGGTCGAGCAGATGGCACAAGCCTGGGATGCTCAATTTGAATCCATCGACGGGGATGAGCTATTGGATAACAACTATCCAGCGATTCACGCGGTTGGTCGAGCAGCCACTGAGAGCCGGGCGCCGCGATTGCTACGGTTAACTTGGGGTTCGTCAAGCAATCCATTGCTGGTGCTGGTTGGCAAGGGCGTTTGCTTTGATACCGGCGGACTGGATATCAAATTGGCTGGCGGAATGTTGAAAATGAAAAAAGATATGGGCGGTGCCGCGCATGCGCTGGCGCTTGCTGAACTGGTGATGAAGAACAATTTGCCGGTACGATTGGAGCTACTGATACCTGCGGTCGAAAATGCCATCAGTGCAGATGCTTACCGACCTGGAGATGTTGTAAATACTCGTAAAGGCATTACTGTTGAGATTGGCAACACCGATGCAGAAGGCCGGGTGATATTGGCAGATGCGCTGGCTTATGCCTGTGAGCAAGGCCCGGATTTGGTGATTGATTTTGCCACTTTAACCGGCGCTGCCCGGGTGGCTTTAGGGCCGGATTTACCGCCTATTTTTTCAAATAATGAATCTATATTGGCAAGTATCCATAAACACGGCGACAGCGTGCAAGATCCACTCTGGCCGATGCCTTTGTACCAACCGTATGCCGCTTCGTTAAAGAGTAAAATTGCGGATATGAACAATATAACCACGGGTTTGATGGGTGCAGGGGCGATTACCGCAGCGCTATTTTTACAGGCCTTTGTTGAGCCGGATTGTAACTGGGTGCATATCGATACCTACGCCTGGAATGATCACGACCGGCCTGGTCGGCCGGCCGGTGGCGAAGCCATGGGACTACGTGCGGTATTTGCCAGCTTACAACTGCGTTACCCGAATAGCCTGAGCTGTTGAGGAGGGCTTGATGGTTGGACAACAACCAGTGAGCCCGCCAAAAAGTACTGGTTTATTGCTATTGCTACGTTATTTTGGAATGGCATTGGGGTTGCCCGTTTTATCACTCAGCTGCGGATGAGTAACCAAGGTGCTTATGCTTTACCGGTGTTAGAACGGCAATTATTCATGTTAACCCCGGAATGGGTCATTTTGGTTTTTGGGCTGGCTGCGATTATTGGCATTTCGGTTTATTTACTGCATTACTCAAGAAATGCGATTCTTTATCGTTGGATAAGTTAGATCGGGCGAATTTATAGGCTCAACGGTTTGCCAGAAGATTCCCTCGTCTGCTAGGATTGTTGAGAGTCTTTAACGAGCTTAGCAAAAAAGAGGAAAAAAGCATGAATTCTGAACTGAAAATTTCACCACCTATCTGGTTCTGGGTGATAGCGGTTGCTGCCTTGGCATGGAATGGCCTAGGTCTGCTGGCATTTGTTGGCCAGATGCAAATGAGCGCTCAGGAATTAGCGGCTATGCCGAAAATTGAGCAGGATATGTATAACTCAACCCCATCGTGGGTAAATATTGCCTTCGGCTCTGCGGTAATATTTGGCGTGCTTGGCAGCTTAGCGCTGTTGTTGCGAAATCGTTGGGCGACCAATTTATATCTTATTTCCTTGCTTGCCGTACTGGCGCAGATGACCCATATGTTCTTTTTCAGTGGAGTGTTTCAGGTAATAGGTTGGGACATGGCCATCATGCCGGCATCTGTTGTAGTGGTAGCAATTCTGCTCTGGAGTTATGCAGTAAAAGCTGTTGCCCGCCACTGGGTTTATTGAAGTTTTTTTGCTTCGCTTAGAGCAACAGAAAGCTTAGCAGGGCAACAAATACGGTGATTGTTGCCAGCAGGATCGTGTATGCAACGCCAATGCTAACAAACTTTACGCTGGTCATCAGCCAGCCTTGACGGTAAAAGCGCTTTAAGCCCAGCCAAAAATATACCAATACCCAGACTTTCATAAGTTGGGACTGCCAATCAAGTGTGGCAAAAATCCATCCGGATTCGGAGATCCAGCCCTGACTTGCCAACAGCGAGCCAAAACTCTCGAGCAGAAACACTGCTGTAGCCAGTACAAATATAAAACTGTGGTTATACAGTGCAAAAATCAGATGTTCGGTGTAGTAGCGTTTGCTTAATATGTAGAACCCTTTCAGTATTAGGGCGAACACTGGTAGTAAAACAAATACGGTCAGTGGTAGTAGTTCAAAGATTTTATCGGTGATGATGGTCGGGTCCGCTTTAATCGCCTCGTTTTTGGCGTCTGATTTGGCCAACTCAGTATTAATCCAGTTATTCAACATCTGTGGAACAAAGGGTAGCTCGATTTCATCAATATCAGAATCTTCAGAGTTTGAGTTCAAATTGAGTTTAAAGAAGCTATCGCCACCTCTTTTGGTTGACGGTTCAGTTTCATCCACAACAGGTGGCTCTGCGGCTAATCCATTTTCAGCGACCTCCGTGGTTGCCTCGCTAGGATTATTGAGCTTATCAGTCTGTGGTGCCGCAGATACATTTTCCTGGTTTGCGGTATTGTGATTAACAAGCTCCTGTCGGATTTCAGAGTTGGTGATAAAACCCGCCAGCAGAAAAAATATAATGCTGGAAAAAAGATACAGCCTAACCGGGGAGGTGTAGCGGAAACGCCGCCCGTGCATATAATCATCTGCAAGTTTTCCGGGTTGAAATAACAGTGGTTTGAGGGTGCGGGTAAGGCGAGAGTCAAGGTCTAACAAGTCGCCCATCATTTCCCGAAGCAATGCCGGGAAAAAGCGGAAAAAGTTTTTATCCGGCTGGCCACAAAAATGACAATAGGGGCCCTGTAATGCGGTGCCACAGTTCTGGCACTCACTGGAGTGATTCAGGCGTTTTTCTGCAACGGTTAATTTTTTTTTCAGTTTTTTTGAGACGATATTCATAGCTTAGTAACACGACCTCATAGTTGAATACCCCGAACATTTGTTAAACGCAGCATTAGTTGCACTACTAGTTGCATAACCAGTTATTGTATAACAGGTTACAATGCCAGAATAATAATAACCCAGAACCATAAATTAAAAAACATATGTCCCAGACTGTTACACATCGCCCAATTCAGGAAATGCAGCGCACGCTGTTTCTTGCCTTGCCGATTATTATTGGCCAGGTTGCCGGTGTCGGCATGAGCTTTGTGGATACGGTAATGGCGGGGCGCTTAGGTGCGCTGGCATTGGCAGCGCTGCCCATTGGCGGGGCTATATGGATGACCGGGGTGATGTTTGCCATTGGCATTTTACTGGCGCTCAATCCTGCGGTTGCCCAACTGGATGGGGCTGGGAAAAACGAACAGGTCGGTGCGGTTACCCGCCAAGCAGTCTGGGTGGCAATCGGCTTGAGCGCTTTATTGTTTGTGTTTATGCAAAGTGCCGAGCCGCTGGTGTTATGGTTTGGCATTGATGCGGAAATACGCCCGGTTGCATTGGGTTATCTGAGCGCGATTTCCTGGGGTATTCCCGCCATTTGTCTGCAACTGGTGCTGCGTTATTTTTCAGAAGGCACAGGTCATACCCAACCCACCATGTATATTGGCTTTCTCGGGGTAGCAGCCAATATCCCGCTGAACTACATTTTTATGTATGGCAAACTCGGCATGCCGGAACTCGGAGCCATAGGCTGTGGTTATGCAACCGCTATTGTTCTCTGGCTGCAGTTATTACTGCTTTGGGTTTATACAGCAAAACACCCGCATTTTCGCCGGTTTAAACTCTATACCGGTTTTGAAAAACCCAATTGGCCGGAAATTCGCGAACTTCTGCGCGTAGGCCTGCCCATTGCGGTGATGATTTCAGTCGAAGGCAGTTTATTTGTCGCTGCCGCATTGCTAATCGGCAAACTTGGCACTATACCTACAGCAGCGCATGGCATTGCGATTAACTTTTCTTCGCTACTGTTTATGATCCCGCTGGGATTGGCAGCCGCCATTACCACACGCGTGGGTAATGCCATCGGGCGAGATGACCCCGTGTCTGCTCGTTATGTTGGCATGAATGGCTTTGCTCTCGGTTTTGGGTTTCAAATAATTAGTGCTGTGATTATGTTTCTATTTGCCGATCAAATCGTCTCGATTTATGGCAATACCAACCCGGAAGTAAGCCAGCTTGCGGCGTCACTAATTCAGCTGGCAGCAATATTCCAGCTTTCCGACGGCGTGCAGGTGTGTGCTGCTGGTGGGCTGCGCGGTTTGAAAGACACTAAAATTCCGATGATTTATACCATCATCGCCTACTGGGCAGTGGGCATGACCCTGGCATACCATCTGACATTTACCCAGCAAATGGGGCCGGCGGGAATGTGGATAGGCATGATTGCCGGACTCACAGTTGCTGCGGTTCTGTTAGGCGTGCGTTTTTGGCGCAGCGCCAGCCGTTTGATAGTAGAAAGTGGCTAAGGGTTTAGCGCTGTAAACGCTCGCGCAGTTGATTGAATTCTTCCTGTAAATTCCCCAGCGCAGACTCCTCTGGCCGCATTGTTGCATCTGATTTATAGCGCTTCTTAAAAAAAATACTTGCGAGAATATAGCTTATCGCCGCAAATTTTGCGAAGAAATACAACATCAGCAAACCCACCGCGCGCAATGCCCACACATTCCAGTCAAATCGCCGCGCAAGGCCGGCGCAAACGCCGGCCACATAACCCTCATCGGGTAGGCGATAGAGATTATTTAAACTCATCAGGCGCTTTTAGCCTCAGATACTGTTGGGTGCAAGCGATTATTCAGCGCTTCAAGCTCGGCTTCAACGGCTAAATTATCAGCATTGGTATGCCGGCTGGGATGCGCGGTTTCAAAATATCGCTGAGCTTCATCTTCCGCTTGTACCCGAGCCTCAAGGTTATCGACCTGCTGCTGCAGTTGCTCAAAACGGTTGAGGGTGTTGCGCATGCGCTGCTGGCCGCGGGTTAGTGATGCAGTTTTGCTATCCAGCTTAGCTGGGTGACTTTTGCTATTCCAGCGCTTGCGCAATTCCAGTGCCGACTGGTAACGCTCTTGCAAGGTGTTGATATCTGTTTCTATGCTGCTGATTCGTTCACGCAAGCTATCTAGCTGGCGTTGCTGTTCCTGCCGCTGTTTTTGTTGTATCGACTTTTCAGCCAACGCTTTGCGGGCGGCGGTTTCATTTTCTGCCAACACCTGCTTTTCCGCTTCATCCTGGTGTGATTTGATGCTTACATCAAGTCGGCTTTGTGCGGTTTCTAGCACCTTAACTTCTGCCAGCATTTCAGCCAGTGCCTGACGGGCTTCGAGACGCGCATCTTCCATTTCCCGAATTAATGCTTTTAGTAATTTTTGCGGATCTTCGGCTTTTTCCAGCAAGGAGTTAACATTGGCGGTAATAATATAGCGTAATCTTGAAAATGCACTCATTTTGTATCTCCGGTTTGAATTGATTCATATACCTTTATGCATTTTCTTAGTTTATTTGCAAGTAAGCAGAAATGGCGAATTTGACGAGTTTCTAATGTTCTAGAGATAAGGCCATGACAAATGGCGTATTGTCGAAACCGCTAGAGTTACTTAGAATGAGTCAATTATTTTTTTGATTGCGGAGAGAAAAATGTCAACGGGTGAAACTTCATTTTTAGGGCGTGCCTGGAGAGGCTTTTGGCGGAGTTTGGATATGTTCAGGAAGATCATCCTAAACCTGGTGTTTTTCTTAATCTTCTTTATCATAATGATAAGTATATTCTCTGGTGCCGAAGGCTTTAAAGTCGCCAGCGATAGCACCCTGGTGATTAACCCTAAAGGGGTTGTGGTGGAAGCTTTCTCCGGTCAACCCGCACAGCGGTTGATTGATGAAGCGATGGAGCGGGAAGACACGGAAACCCGGCTTCGAGACCTCGTGGATGCAATAAATAGGGCGGCAGGAGACTACCGCATCAATAGTTTGTTATTAATTCCAGACGGCATGCGCGGTATTGGTCTGGCATCCTTACATGAATTAGAGAATGCCATTACTCAATTTAAGACCAGTGGCAAACCCGTGATTACCTATGCGGAGAATTTATCCCAGCATCAATATTATTTTGCTGCCCAAGCTGATGAGGTTTGGTTGAGTCCTACCGGCTCTGTATTGATTGATGGCTACGCCAGTTATCGAAATTTCTATAAGGAAGCGCTGGATAAGCTGTCTGTGCAGATCAATCTGTTCCGGGTTGGTACTTATAAATCGGCAATGGAACCGTATATTCGTAATGATATGTCCCCAGAAGCCAAAGAAGCTGGACGCTATTGGCTGAACTCTTTGTGGGAACAATACTTGGACGGTATCTCGGTGGTGCGTGATATTAGCGCTGAGAAGATTGAGGCTGATATCAATAACTTTGCACAAATATTACAAGCTGCAAATGGTGATATGGCACAAGCTGCAGTAGATATGAAGCTGGTAGATCGTTTGCTTTCCCGTCCGGAGTTTCGCGCGGAAATGATCTCGCGCGGCAAAAAGGGCAGCGGTGACAGTTTCCGGCAAGTCAGTTTTAAAGATTACTTGGCGGCGGATAAGTTAAGCAACATACCCAAACCAGCCAGTGATATTACCCGGGTGGCAGTTATTGTTGCTGAGGGTGAGATTGTTGGTGGAAAGAGGCCTGCCGGTCTTATTTCTTCTGAAGTGATGGCGCGACAAATTCGCAAGGTCGCTGCAGATAAAGATCTGGACGCATTGGTCATCAGGGTAAATTCCCCGGGCGGCAGTGCCTATGCATCAGAAATTATTCGACGGGAAATACAGGTGGTCCGTGACCGTGGTAAGCCGGTGGTTATTTCTATGGGTGATGTGGCCGCCTCAGGCGGTTACTGGATAGCAACTACGGCCGATAAGATCATTGCCGATCCAGCAACGATTACCGGCTCGATCGGAATTTTTGGAATGATTCCTACTTTCCCCGATACATTGGCGCGCATGGGCATCTATACCGATGGCTTCGGTACTACATCTCTGGCTGGTGGACTACGGCTTGATCGTGAACTAAATCCAAAAGTCGCTGAAATATTCCAACGCGCTACCGAGCGCGGCTATGATGATTTTTTACAGCGGGTTGCTAGCGCAAGAAATATGACTATTGAGCAAGTCAACGAAGTAGCCCAAGGCAGAGTCTGGACTGGCGAGCAAGCCCTGGCGCGCGGGTTGATCGATCAATTAGGAGGCTTACGCACAGCTATTGGTGCTGCAGCTTTACTAGTGGATGAGGGTGCTGGCCTTGAGATTGAATATCAGGAACCTAAGCTGAGTACCTTTGAAGAATTCCTGCTCGGCATGACCACCAGCGCAATCGCCTATTTACCCGGCGATCTATTTATAAGTTCGGATTTTCTACAGCGCCCATTGGTACGCGACTTTTTTGCAAGACTTGATTTTTTAGCAAATTCCGAACCCGGTTTCGCAACCTACGCCCGTTGCTTTATGTGTGAGGTTGAATAATCCATGAAAAAATCCCTTGGTCTTTTTATTATCGCGCTTATGTTGCCGGCGATCTCCAGCGCCAGTTCACTGGATGGCTACAAACAGACTGTTATCGACAGCCTTTCCCGCTTTGAAGAAATAGACAGGGACCAGTGGGCTTTTTCGGTTGAACGCATACAACGCAACGGTGCAACCACCAAGACCAGTGTAGAGGTTTTTAATCCCGGCAATTCGAAGGCATCCCTTTGGAACCTGTTGAAAGAAAATAAGAAAACACCGGATGAAAAACGCCTGGTCGCTTACCAGAAGCAAATGACCAAGCGGGAAGCGGAAAGAACAGCGAACAAGGAAAAAGCAGATGCAAATGGTGGTTCAAAAGATTTGCTGATTTCTATGATTAATCTGGATAGCCTGAAAATCATCCAACAAGAGGATCATCAGGTTGTGTTGTCATTTACGCCATTGATTGAAGATATGGGTGATGAAAGCTCAGAGCATTTGGCGGGCGAGATCATTATTGATGCCAATAATAGTTATGTTAGCCAGATGAAAATCAACAACACCGGTAAATTAACCCCTGCTTTTTCTGTTTCCCTGAAAAACTTTTCTTTACTGTTCGAGTTTATTCAAATTGAAGAGCATATTCTGCCGTTGAGCATTGTCAGCGAGATCAGTGGGAAAATAGGTTTTATGAAATCAATTGAAGAGTACTCCTCTGAGCGTTATTCCGATTACCGATATTTAACGGCGAAGGATGTAAGTCACCCAGAAGGTTGATCCGGGAGATGAAGTTGCTGTTTTTAAGCATAAAGAAAATGACTTCATATCAATATTCGGGGTTATGCTAATTTTTTCCGGTATATTCGCATTTCTCTTTAACATTAGATTCAAACCTCAATAAACCGCTACTGGCGCAGACTATAGCTGCAATGTTTGGGGCTTAGAATGTAATGTGGGATTGCCGTTGATGTAACCCAGTTGATTCTGACCTCATTGAAATTACATGTCATGGTCTATTGCTTTTGAATGAAGTCTAAATAGTTGCTTTTATTGACTGTCATCAATTGATGGTTCTCATAAGCACGGGTAAAGGACTTACTGAACTTGGCTTTGCTTTTTGGATTCCATTTAAATTCATAAGCATGAATAACCCCCGCATAGTCTTCGATAAAATCAATTTCCTGTTGGGCTTGATTGCGCCAGAAATAGTCATTGCTATAAAGTCCATGGTAGGACTTATGTTTCAAGCGTTCGACTATCAGGAAGTTTTCCCATAAGGCACCAATGTCTTGGCGTAGTGTCACAGGGTTCCAGTTTTTGATAACAGCATTACGGATGCCTACATCATAAAAATAGATTTTGCGGCTCTTTTTCAATTCATTGCGTAAGTTTCTGCTGAATGATGGCAGCCTAAAGATAATAAAAGCTTTTTCCAATAAACCAATATAACGCAGAACTGTTTCATTGTTGAGACCAACAGTTTGTCCCAGTTCATGATAAGAAACCTGTTGTCCAATTTGAAACGCAAGTGCTTGTACCAAGGTTTCTAATTTCTGCGGTTTCTTTATGTCCTCCCATGTCAGCAAGTCTTTGTACAAATAGCTGTCAGATAGTTGTTTTAAAATATCAATTTCTTCACTAGGGTTATTTATGACATCGGGGTACCAGCCATAAATCAAGCGGTGTTCTAATAATCGGGATTCTTCTAGCAGGGAACGATGGTCTATCATTTCTTGCATCGATATTGGCCACATTTTAAATTCCCACTTCCTTCCTGTCAGCGGTTCGTTGATTTTGTTGGACAATTCAAAGGCGGATGACCCTGTGGCTATAACTTTTACCTGGGGCAATTCATCATGTAAGATTTTTAAGGTCAGTCCAATGTTTTCGATACGCTGGGCTTCATCAACAATGAGCCTTTTCTTTTTCCCTATGATTTGTTTGAGGTAGGTGCTTGAAGGATTAGACAATTGCAACCTCACATCAGCATCATCTCCATTGAGTAGTAATGTTTCATCATTGACAAAGTGATTTTTTAACAGCGTTGTTTTTCCCACTTGCCTGGGCCCTAGTAATACAATCACTTTTTTATCCGTTAATTTCTTGGTGATTTGATTAATAAGGGCTCTTTTAATCATATTAAATTTACCATTCAGGTAGCAATATATATATATAATTTGCTATTCTATCACAGTATTATTGCTTTTTTATCCATATTGAAGGAGCTTTATTAGGAGCCTATCGGGAAAATTTAAAAGAACAGGGAGGCAAAAAAATAGAGGGACAGCTTAAATTCAATATATCTAGCTAAAAACAACAAGATACTGTATGCTTCACGCCCTCAAAAGGCCTTTTACAGGCCCGTAGCACTCAAGAAAGAGAATAACTCATGCATTTTACCGACCTGGGCTTAGCCGAGCCCATACTCAAAGCTATAGCCGATGAAGGCTATGACACCCCAACAGACATTCAGGCGCAGGCAATTCCAGCGGTTTTGGAAGGTCAGGATGTAATGGCGGCGGCACAAACTGGTACCGGTAAAACCGCTGGTTTTACCTTGCCGATACTTGATCGCCTGTCGAAAGGTCAACATGCGCAGGGTAATCAGGTGCGCGCTTTGATTTTAACCCCAACACGCGAACTGGCAGCCCAGGTACAAGAAAGTGTGCGGGTGTACGGTAAGTACCTGCCTTTACGTTCTGCAGTAGTTTTTGGCGGGGTTAAAATTAATCCGCAGATGATGAAGCTGCGCAAAGGCGTTGATGTACTGGTCGCAACGCCGGGCCGGTTGTTGGACTTATACAATCAGAATGCAATGAGATTCAAGCAATTGGAAGTTCTGATTCTGGATGAAGCCGACCGGATGCTGGATATGGGTTTTATCCACGACATTAAAAAAATTATTGCCTTGCTACCCAAGGACCGCCAGACCTTGATGTTTTCAGCTACTTTTTCTGATGAAATTCGCAAGCTTGCCAAAGGGTTAGTTAGAAATCCGGTCGAAATTTCAGTATCCCCAAGAAATACTACAGTAAAAGCGATTAAACACTGGATACATCCGGTGGATAAAAGCCAGAAGTCGGCTTTGTTGACCGAGCTGATTAAGGATAATGCCTGGCATCAAGTGTTGGTGTTCAGTCGTACCAAGCACGGTGCCAATCGCCTAACTAAATATCTGGATGCCCGGGGCATCAGTGCGGTCGCAATCCATGGGAATAAAAGTCAGGCAGCGAGGACTCGTGCTTTACGGGATTTTAAAGACGGCAAAATTCAAGTCATGGTAGCAACCGATATCGCCGCTCGCGGCCTGGATATTGACCAACTCCCCTGTGTAATTAACTTTGATTTACCGAATGTTCCGGAAGATTATGTCCATCGGATTGGTAGAACCGGTAGAGCTGGGTCACGGGGCTTGGCTATTTCTCTAGTAAGTGCCGATGAAACCAAGCAGCTTTCTGATATCGAACATGTGATAAATGAGTTATTGGAACGGCGGCTGGTGGATGGTTTTGAGCCGGTACATTCGGTTCCCGAGACACAATTAGGGCGCCGGATAAGCAAACCCAAAAGCCCGAAGAAAGCCAAAGGCGGCCACCGTGATGGTCAGCGTTCCGGTGAAAACGCCCGTGGGCACAAGCCTTCCTCACATAAACCCCGTAAGCAACGGCCAGGGTCGAAGAAGCGTTCAGCCGGTCAAAACAACAATACGGCTAAACCAGGTAGTAAACCACGGCGCTGGAATAATCGTAAAAA
>QIKG01000154.1 GCA_003232965.1 Oceanospirillales bacterium | reverse complement strand
TTATCTATGTCGTTGATGGTCAAATCGATATCAATGGACATTCCTATGTGGCGGGTGAAAGTGCATTTTTTAAAAATGAGATGCAGATTACACTAAAAGCTAAAAAACAAAGCCATGTTATGTTAGCGTATGGTCAACCACATGGAGAGCCCATCAAACAATGGGGGCCTTATGTAGATTAACTTGAAACAGATTGGTAAATGCTTTCTCCAGACTGTCTGGAGAAAGTATAGAAATTTTTATCGTTTAGGAATCTTTAGAGATTGCGAACTTACCGTTACCTAAAGTCATTAGCACAAATGCCAAAATTGTTAGCAATAAAGGATATTCCCAGCCGCCATTGGCATTGCTAAATAACCAGCCGTTGGCTGCATGCGCCCAAGTTGCACCCAGTAGCACTGGAATGGTAAGTCCGGCAAAGAGCCTGGCTGGTTTTGTAGCCAAGTATTAACGCAATTCCAGCAACGGTTTCTATACCGAAAACAACATATGCTAGAAACCCGGGTAGGCCGATTGATTCGAAATACCCAGCAGTACCTGCGAGCCCAAATACCATCATTTTTAGATACAGGCTATGTGCCAGTAAAACAACGCCGAATGAAATTCTAAAAACAAATACACCTATTTCAGGCTTTAATAAATCTTTCATGAGTTTGCTCCGTTTTAGTAAAAACCAGTATATTTAATTGCATATATGTTTGTAAATTGGCAAAATAAGCAAATTAGATTTGCAATAATGCAAACAAGTGAGGTTTTATGGACTGGAATGCTCTTAAAGTTTTTCTGGCAATTGCAGAAACTGGCACGCTTGCGGGTGCAGCGCGACAGCTTGAGGTTAATCACTCGACAGTTTTCCGCCGCCTTAATGCTTTTGAGGTAGCGTTCGGTGGGCGGGTGTTTGAGCGCTTGCCACAGGGGTACCGACTCACCAGTATGGGCGAGGAATTACTGCTGCGTGCTGAAAAAATTGCGGACGCCTTCGATGACCTAGATCGCAGCATAGTGGGTAAGGACTTTCAGCCTAGAGGCGTGGTTAAAATTACCGCGCCAAATAATATCGCTTATCATTTTCTTAGCCGATATCTAACCGACTTTAACAAGACCTATCCGGATATTCGATTTGAATTGTTGGTGAGCAACCTAGAGTTTAATATGAATGATAGGCGTGCAGATATTGCGGTTAGGGCAACACCTTCACCACCAGAACACCTGGTAGGGAGGTCGATTAGTACGATAAGTTGGGGCGTATATACCAGCGCCAAGTTTCGGGATGAGTTCGGTGCCCCATCGGAACTAAATCAAGTAGGGCAATACCCATTAATAGGCGCAACTGGCGCTATGCGTAAATTACCAGCCTTTGCCTGGTTAGAAAAACACTACGGAGAGCTATCGTAAGCCGTTGTGATGACATTACGGCAATGTCGTGTTTTGCTGAGGCGGGACGAGGATTGGCTTTTTTGCCAGATGATCAGCGTCGCCCAGAGATCATTCGACTATTTGATTTCTTGCCCGGTAAGACAAGCGATTTATGGATACTCACCCACTCTGAATTACGCAAAGTAGAGCGGATTAAGCTGGTAATGCAGCACTTGTATGTTGAATTTATTAAAGAAAAAATTTACTCAATTAGAAATTAGGATGCGCTACCAAGCCTTAAGTTAAGGCTCATTAGTTTTAGTTTTTAAAAGTTTTATCGTAATAATCGCGTTTATTAGTAGTTGTGAATTGTTCAACTTATTCAGACTGTAATCATTCCGTCTAATAGATTTTTGTAAATAGATTGTGTAGCATTAGCAACCGGTCGGGTCGCGTTAGTTTTTGGTGAGGATATGAAGAAATTTAATCAGTATAGTTGGGTTCTGTTTTTGTGTTTGTATAGTTTTCAGGCGCATGCCTTGCCAACAAAGGACTATTTTCCAGAGGATACGTTTTTTTCTGCCGATACCCCGCTGCCTGAGGATTATCTAGGTTATGGGATTGGTGACTGGCATATTTCTCCCGATGCTTTAACCGGATATATGGTCGTATTAGCGGCCAAGAGTCCGCGGGTTTCCATAGAAACCATTGGGTATTCACATGAGCGTAAGGCCATCAGCCATGTGTATATATCTTCAGTTGAAAATATCGCTAATTTGGATGCAGTTTTAGAAAAACATCAAAATGCCAAGTCTGCTGAAACAGATATTTTGGTCATAAATCTGGCCTATAGCGTTCATGGAAATGAGGCTTCAGGAGCAAATGCCGCGCCCTTGACGGCTTATTATTTGGCCGCGTCTCAGGAAGGCTGGGTAAAGCAGTTTCTGCAAAATACTGTGGTGATTATAGAGCCTGTGCAAAATCCAGATGGTCTGGCTCGATTTGCAGTCTGGGCCAACCAGCATAAAGGTTTGTCTGAGAACTTTGATAGCGCCAACCGAGACCATAATGAGTCTTGGCCATCCGGGCGTACTAATCATTACTGGTTTGACCTCAATCGGGACTGGATATTTACTATCCACCCAGAATCCCGCGCTCGCATCAAAGCTTATCAAAAATGGCGGCCGCATATTTTGGGTGATTACCATGAAATGGGTGGCGATAAGAGGAGCTATTTTTTTCAGCCAGGCCATCCTAAGCGTACCCATCCTTTGACCAGCAAAGCTAACCAAAGCCTTACTCTGGAGTTGGCTAGATTTCATGCTGAGGCGCTTGATGCCAAATCACAGCCTTATTACACAGAAGAACGGTTTGATGATTTTTACTACGGTAAAGGTTCAACCTATCCCGATGCCACTGGTAGCATTGGCCTATTATTTGAACAAAGTTCAGTGCGCGGCCATTTCCGTAATCTTGGTGGCGAGAAAACCCGGTTTTCAGATGCCGTTGACAACCAATTGGCCACTTCATTGTCTTTATTGCGTGGCGCTGACGCGGTCCGCGAGGATATCTTAGGTTACCGCTTTAAGAATGTGACCGAGCAGGCTGCTAAGGCACATGCAAATTCGGTCAAGGCTTATATATTCTCTGATGACGACGACCCTATGCGGGTGCGAAAGCTACTTGATATTTTCAACTTGCACAAAATTCCTGTTTACCCATTAACCCGAGATATTCGTGCGGCGAACCAAACATTTCAGAAAAACAAGGCATGGGTAGTAAAACTCAACAGCCCGCAATATGGGCTGATCACATCCCTGTTCGAGACTCGTACCAGCTTTGATGATAATGTGTTTTATGATGTCTCCACATGGAATTTGCCGCTCGCACTAGGTCTACCCTATGCACCGCTTAAAAATCTGGCCGGTGTTGACACTAAAGCGTTAACTGGCTTACCTGTGATAACGCCAAAAGCGTGGAGCAAGGAATTACCGGTAGCTTATGCATTTGAATGGAATCAGTTCCGTGCCCCGCACCTGTTGCAAGCTTTGATGGCGGCAGAGCTGTACCCAAGACTCTCGGTTAAGCCGTTTTCATCGAGCACACAGGAGGGTAATATTCGCGAATTCTCTGCCGGCACAATTGTGCTGCAACCAAGAGTGAAAGTAGCTCATAAAAAACTGGCAGAGGTTCTCAAAGCCCATCCGGGGGTTAATGTTTACGGTCTGACCAGCGGTTTAACACCCACAGGCCCGGATCTGGGTTCACGCGATATGAAAGTTCTAAAAGCGGTTAAGCCTGCACTCTTGTTGGGCGAGGGTGTGCGCACAACCGATGCAGGGGCCGTTCGCTACGCTGTGGATAATCGTTTTGGTGTGCCACTCACCATGCTGGACTTGGATAAGCTGAAAGGCGTGGATTTAACTCAGTACACGCACTTGTTACTGGCCGATGGTAGTTATGGAGCCTGGGAGAAGACCCCGAACATTCTTGAGTCTTGGGTAAAGGCCGGCGGTATAATTATCGCCAAAAACGGTGCCTCAAAATGGCTTGAAAAGACCATTATTTTTGCAGATACCAAAACAAATGAAAATAGCGAAGCTACAGATAAGAGCACTCTCCATGCTCGGCGTGCTTATCAAGATTATGAGCAAGAATCAGGCAAGCGCAAGATTTCCGGTGCGGTGCTTCGCGCGGAAGCTGACCTGACCCACCCACTCGCATTTGGTTATAACCGCGCTAATATTCCGGTGTTTTACAATGCCAAAGAACCGCTTCTCGCACCGCCTGTGTCTTACGATACACCCTTGGTATTTGCCAGGAAAGAACTTCTGGTTACCGGTTATGGCTACAAAGAACAACTTGAAAAGTTGCAAGATACGCCCGTTATAGCTCTGCATCGACTAGGTAAAGGCAAAATAGTTTTGATAAACAGTGATGTCAATTTCCGGGCTATCTGGCTTGGTACAGAGAAATTATATGCCAATGCTTTATTCTTCAGCCAAGCAATTGAGAGCCGCAAAGACGAAAAACCCGAAAGTAAAGACCGGCGTAATTAGCAATAGCTTCATAGTCGGTAGTCAGTTGCAGTACACTACTTTGGTATTAACAAACAGCAGTGATATTGACTCTAACAACTAGTTTTGAACAATAACTGAGCGGCAGATGCTCACAAAGGAGAAATAATGGCGCATTTGAATTTGATGGTAACTTAAACACATAGAAGAGACGGGTTTTAATAACAAAGAACTTAATCCTGAATTCAGGAGCTAATTATTTAGTAAGTATTCACGCTCTGTCTAGGCATTTTCGGAACTAATATTAGCATCCACTATGCTGACATCTTCTATTCCTAAAAAGCCCATAACATGGGTTAAATGAGTTGATGCAAAATCAAGTTCAGAGCCTATGGTTACACCACCAGAGGCTAAAACGAGATACGCTTTTTTGTTTTTGAGCAGTCCATCTACCCCATTTTCTGTATATTTAAAAGTAACGCCCACTCTAGCAACCATATCAATCCAGGCCTTAAGAGCTGCCGGGATGCCAAAATTATAGATGGGTACTCCAATAACTATATGTTTGGCTATTTGTAGTTCATTGATTAAAGCATCAGACTGAATTAATTTACTATTCTGCAACTCTGTTCTTTCATCAGGGTCGGTGAAGTTTGCCGCAATCCACTGCTCATCAACAAAGGGTATCCCTAGGGCTAAATCCCTGCTAATGACAGAACTATCCGGGTATTTTTCACTCAGTTTTTCGACTACAACTCCAGATTTATGTCTGGTTAAAGAGTTTTGATATCTTCCGCTAGAATTTATATGCAATATATTGTTCATAAGTTGTTATTAATTTATTTGTTTGGTTAGTTGACATTATATAGTTGACTAAAAAACAATAAAGGGCCAATATATAAACTCACAGTTCTAATTATAAGAACAATCACAAATAAGCATAATCCTATTTATGAATAAATTTGCAGATATGAAAGTCTTTATTCGTATTGTGGATGCCGGTAGCATCACCAAAGCGGCAGACCAACTACATGTGGCAAAATCTGCGGTCAGTAAACGCTTATCCGATTTAGAGCATAGACTGGGAGTCACACTACTGAACAGAACCACCAGATCTCAAGCGCTAACGGACAATGGGAAAATATATTACCAACAATGCGTACGCATTATTGATGATATTTCTGAAGTGGAATCGTCATTACAAAGCAAACTGTGTGCGCTGACTGGAATGATTAAGATAACAGTTCCCCTATCTTTTGGGTTATCACACTTGGCCCCTGTGTTGCATAAATTTAACCTTATGCACAAGCAAATAAAATTCGATATAGATTTTAGTGACAGAAAAGTGGACATAGTAAACGAAGGATATGATATGTCCATTCGAATTGGAAAATTAGAAGACTCAAGCTTAAAAGCAAAAAAGATTACTTCAGTGAAAACTCTATTGGTCGCCAGCCAAGACTACCTAGACCTACACGGAACTCCAAACACGGTAAAAGATTTATTAAGTAAGCACGTTAAATTACACTACCGAAATACAACTGGCACTGTGTTTTTCAAAAATGAAAATCAAGTCTCTATTCCAGCCCACATCCCTAATGTGATGACTTCCAATAATGGCGAGTACTTGTGCCAGGCCGCGATTAACGGTATGGGTTTATTAAATACACCAGATTTCTTATGTTATAAACATATAAAAAGCGGTGCGCTTGTAAGGGTTTTGCCAGGTTATTATCAACCGACTATTGTTGGGGTTTATGCCATATATCCCCAAACCAAGCATCTGCCTAGAAGAATTAGGGAGCTTATAGATTTTATTGTCCAGTCTTTCGGCAACAAACCCTATTGGAGTCTGGATTAAAAATGGTGTTGAGTTTTTGTGAACCAGGCAAGTAAATAGAATGCAACTCTGGGAGAGGTTGCGCTTATTATCCGAATTTAGGCTTGACTAAGATGCACTTACTAGTACCGTTCGTGTCTGTTCTGGAGCTATCGTTGGTGTATCTTGCTAGCAGATTCGTTACTTGGGTGACAGGCCTAGCTCACCCAATCGCGATTTATTGATAGGAGTGTGCAGGGGCATGAAAGCAGCAAACCTTATTAAAATATACCTGTATAACCCAGCGGGCGAACTCTTCAAAACCTTGGTCAAGCAGACGCCATCCACATTGGGCGAATCATCTCAAAAAGCTACAGCTCGCCGATTGAGGGGATTAGCCCCCAAGTTACTGATTCAACATTCCAAAATAGTTTTGAATAATTCGGGGCGGTACCTTCAAATAATGTAGGGGACGCTACTTTTAGGTAGCGCCACCGGTATTAAAGGGAGTCGGCCGATAAGCCGGGTTCTGTCTTGGGCAATCATTCATCTGGGAATGCCGTCGCCGGCATCCTCATGCGACCTACCCGGGGACTTGACGGACCGCCTCAGCGTCCCCCTATTTGGTCTTGCTCCAGGTGGGGTTTACCTAGCCACGGAATGTTACCACCCGCGCGGTGCGCTCTTACCGCACCCTTTCACCCTTACCAGCGATAAATCGCTGGCGGTCTACTCTCTGCTGCACTAGCCGTAAGCTCGCGCTTCCCAGGTGTTACCTGGCACCCTGTCCTGTGGAGCCCGGACTTTCCTCCAGTCTTGCGACCAGCGATTGCCTGGCCGACTCCCGCGTAAAGGATTCACTATTTGGCGAAAAGTTGCAATCTATTTCGATTATATTTTCACTCCACCAGCTTAAGAATTACCCTCGAATCACAATTAGCATCTCAGCCAATAAACCGGCTACCACTAAGCCCCACCGTATCGCCACATTTCGCCCGTTCAGCTACATCTTGTGTCTGATGATGAGCAGGCACACGATATAGGGTGATTTTTTCGTGTTTTTCTCTTTCAATGCCTGAATTTATTAGGGGTTTAAGAGTTGTTCCTGCTTGACTTTAGGGTATCGAAGGACTATTGTGCATTTTAGTGGGAAAAAGTGGATAAATCTGGGCTTGTAGGGTAAAAGAATGTTTTTTGGTGAAACTGCAATTACTTTGGACAGCAAGGGACGGATGGCGATACCAACGCGCCATCGCGAAGAGCTGCTGTCCGCCAGTAATAACCGCCTGGTGCTGACTTACAGCCCATTCGATAGTGGTGCGCTTTGGCTCTACCCGGAAGATGAATGGAAAATGGTTCGTGATGAGGTTATGGCCTTAAGCACCTTTGCACAAAGCCACCGCAGCTTGCAAAGACGGCTGGTGGGCAGTGCAACGCCGATAGAACCAGATGCCAATGGGCGCTTATTACTACCACAGACCCATCGGCAAGTTACTGGCCTGGAAAAGCGTGCCGTATTTATGGGTATGGGCACACACTTTGAAATTTGGAATGAAACCACACTGAGTCAAAAACGCGCAGAAGAAGAGAGAACCCTAGGTGATAGCACATCTGAGGAGATGGCGAAACTGGTGTTATAAGGAATATTAGGAATTATTGTGCCTGAGCAGAACGACACAGCATACAGCCATATACCAGTAATGCTGGAGGAGACGCTTACAGGACTAGAAATAAAGCCGGATGGAGAGTATTTAGACGGTACATTCGGCAGAGGTGGACACGGTCGTGCTTTATTGTCGCGACTAGGAAAGCAAGGACGCTTATTTGCTTTTGACAAAGATCCTGATGCGATAGCTGAAGGGCTGAAGTTAGCAGCACAAGAGCCGCGCTTCAGTATTGTCCAAGGTAGTTTTGCAGATGTAGATCATCTGCTCGATGATTTGGGTTTAGTTGGGTTTGAAGGTTTTGATGGAATACTGCTCGATTTGGGCGTTTCATCCCCTCAGCTTGATGACCCAGACCGGGGTTTTAGCTTTCGGGCTGAAGGCCCACTTGATATGAGAATGAACCCGGCACACGGGGTTTCTGCGGCTGAGTGGTTGGCGGGCGCAGATGAAAATGAAATTACCCGTGTGTTACGAGAGTTCGGAGAGGAGCGCCAAGCGCGCAGGATTGCGAGAAGCATAGTGACAAGCCGGCAGCAGAAGCCTATTACTACCACGGCTCAATTAGCTCAGCTAATTAAGTCGACAATAGGCCGACCGCAGGATAAAAAACATCCGGCAACAAAAAGCTTCCAGGCAATCCGTATAAAAATAAACAACGAGTTAGCCGATTTGGCTACTGGACTCGATGCGATCATCAAGCAACTGCGACCTGGTGGCAGGCTGGCGGTGATCAGCTTCCACTCGCTGGAAGATCGTATCGTCAAGCGGGCTTTTAAAAAAGCCGCTCAAGCAGGTCCAGTTTATCGGAAGCTGCCCCCGGTACCTGGTGCCAGGGCAGTCCTCCGACTTGTTGGTAAAGCTCAATTCCCCTCCGAAGAAGAAATCAGTCTCAATCCCCGCTGTCGTAGTGCTGTACTGCGTGTTGCGGAAAAACTTAGCTGATGGCGCGCGCCTCATTGGCCTTATTACTGTTGCTGACAGTGATTGTCAGTGCGCTATTGGTAGTGGATACGCGCCATCAGGCTCGTCAGTTGTTTTTACAACTTGAGAGTTTGGCGCAAGGCAGAGATATGGCTAATAGTGAATGGAGTCGTTTGCAGTTAGAGCAGGCCACCCTGGCAGATGCCGGGCGGGTTGAGCGAATTGCTAGCCAAAAATTGGGGATGCTAACCCCGGATGAAATTCGGATATTAATCGTAAATTAATGAAAAAGAAGGTACATAAAAATACCGCCAGAGAGAATAGAAAAGTCGGCTTTCGCCTGTTTTTTATGCTCGGTCTGTTGCTTGTGTGTACCGCAGGCCTTGCGACCCGGGCGGTTACCCTGCAAGTTATTGATGCCGAATTCTTACAGGGGCAGGGTGAGGCTCGGTATTTGCGCGAAGTTGAGATCCCGGCTACCCGGGGTGTAATCTACGATCGCAACCAGGTACCACTGGCAGTTAGCACGCCAGTTGAGTCGCTTTGGGCCCATCCTGGGCAGTTATTGGAAACCCGGGAAAACATCGACAAGCTCGCAGCTGTGCTCGGCACCGATGCTGATGAACTGGAGCGTAAACTCAATACTCGTTCCGAAAAAGAATTTGTCTGGCTCAGGCGCCATTTACCACCTTCAATAGCCTCCCAAGTATCGGCACTGGAACTGCCCGGAGTCAATCTTGAGCGTGAGTACCGGCGCTTTTATCCTTCCAGTGAAGTCAGCGTGCATGTGCTTGGGTTTACCAATATTGATGATGTCGGTCAGGAAGGGCTTGAGCTGGAATATAACGACTGGTTGCAAGGTGTGCCGGGTTCCAAACAGGTCATTAAGGATCGCCGTGGGCGAGTGGTTGAAGATGTGCGCTTGATCCGGCCGGCACAGCCCGGACGTGATTTAACTCTTACATTGGATAACCGCCTCCAGTATCTGGCTTACCGCGAGCTGAAACGCACCATGCTGGAGCACAACGCGCAGTCCGGTTCTGTGGTGCTGTTGGATGTTGCGACTTCGCAGATATTAGCGATGGTCAATGCGCCTACCTACAACCCGAATCAATCTGTCAGCCGGGAGTCGCAAGCTTTGCGTAATCGGGCCGTAACTGATGTTATCGAGCCCGGCTCGGTGATGAAGCCGTTTGCGATAGCAGCCGCACTCGAAACCGGCATGTATACCCCTGATTCACCCATTGATACCGAGCCGGGAAGCATTCGGATTTCCGGACATACCATTAATGATACAAACAACTACGGCATGCTGGATGTAACTGGGGTTATCACAAAATCAAGTAATGTCGGCACCTCAAAAATCGCCTTATCACTTGAGCCTGAACATCTCTGGGGTAGTTATAATCGCTTCGGTTTTGGCAAGGTAAGTGGCTCAGGTTTTCCCGGTGAGTCGGCTGGGGTGCTGAGAAATTTCCAGCGCTGGCATAAAGTTGAACAGGCAACCATTGCCTATGGTTATGGTATTTCTGTAACCGCGCTACAGCTTGCCAGGGCCTATACAGCAATTGCCAATAACGGGCGTATTCGTGCGCCAAGTTTTATCAAACAGGTAGAAAACCCACTGGTGTCAGTAATGGACCCGGCGATTGCGGCTCAGGTTCGAGATATGCTGCTGACGGTTACCGGCCCTGAAGGTACTGGGAAAAAAGCCCGAGTGAAGAACTATCTGGTGGGTGGGAAAACAGGTACCTCAAGAAAAGCCAGTGCTGCAGGTTATGAAGAACGCTACATTGCCACATTTGCCGGTTTTGCCCCGGCCAGCGATCCGCAGCTTGTGCTGGTGGTGGTTATCGATGATCCACAAGGGAAGGGATATTATGGAGGTACTGTAGCCGGGCCTTTGTTTTCCAGAGTAATGTCGGGTTCATTACGCTTGCTGGATATTGCCCCGGATGACTTTCAGGTCGCTATGGCACAGCAGTCATTGCAAGTACCTAAACCGGTTAAAAACCAGGGGGATAATCATGCCCCATAATCTCAGAGAAGTGTTTACGGGCTGGGGCGAGGGCATAGACATGTCTGCTATCCCGGATATCAGCGTCAATAATCTGAGCCTTGATTCCCGTTGTATCAACGCGGGCGATGTATTTATTGCGCTTGCAGGAATTCAGAGCCACGGGCTTGAGTTTGCAGCCAAAGCACAAGCTAATGGTGCGGCAGCGATTCTCTGTGATCAAACGAAATCAATAGAGTCAGATGGTTTTGCTGGCCCACTGGTTTTGATTCCCAGTCTGGAGCAGCGGCAGGCGGAACTGGCATCACGGTTTTATGGAGCCCCGGATGATGACATGCATCTGGTAGGCGTTACTGGTACCAATGGCAAGACTTCGGTTGCACATTTTATCGCTCAAGGCTGGCAGCTTTGGCGTGGTAAGGCCGGATTAATCGGCACCCTTGGTGCTGGACAGTTAGATGAATTATCGCCAACTGAACACACCACCCCGGACATTTTCAGCACTTATGCGCAGCTGGCAAAGTTGCGCGCCGAAGATATTGGCTTAACGGCTATGGAAGTCTCATCACATGCTCTCGACCAGGGCCGGGTGGGCTTTTTGTCTTTTGATGTGGCCGTGTTTACCAACCTCAGCCAGGACCATCTAGACTATCACGGTGATATGGGTAGTTACGCGGCGGCAAAGCAGCGTTTGTTTACAGAGCACCAACCGCATTTTGCGGTTTTGAATATTGCTGATGAGGTCGGTCGTCGCTGGATATCTGAATTACCTAACAATACCCAGTGCATGAGCTATTACGGTGACTCGGCTATAGCCGGGCAGGGCAACAACAAGGCTTCCGCTGCAGATATATATGCCAGTGCCGTAGAAGCTAAGCAACAGGGCATTCGCTTCCGTCTGCACAGCCCCTGGGGTGAAGCCGTTATTCAGAGCAATTTACTCGGTCGTTTTAATCGGGATAACTTACTGGCAACTGCGGCAACCTTGGGTTTGTTGGGCATGCCATTCACCCAATTATGCCATGCTCTGGAATTAATTCAGCCGGTGCATGGAAGAATGCAGCGGATAACTGCCGAACCCAATCAACC
>QIKG01000054.1 GCA_003232965.1 Oceanospirillales bacterium | reverse complement strand
AAAGCTGATATGCGCGAGTTTATTCGCCCGGCAAGCTTTGATCTGATCTTGAGCATGTGGACATCATTCGGTTATTTTGAAACCCTAGGCGATGATCAAAAAGTGCTCGATAATGTTTATCAATCACTCACTACCGGCGGCAAATTTCTTCTCGATGTCGCCGGCAAAGAATATATCATTCACAATTACGAACCCCTACTCACTCGTGAAATAAGCCCGACAGAGTTATTGATAGAACAGCCTATTTTGCTGGATAACCTCAGCCGGCTAGATAATGAGTGGACGCTGGTGTCTAGGGACAAAGTCTTCAGGGCGAGTTTTAGTCTTAATATTTACACTGCGGTTGAGTTGCAGGACAGATTATTGACGGCTGGATTTTCTACAGTGCAAGTTTTTGGTGATCTCGACGGCAGCGAGTATGACCTCGACTCAGACCGATTAATTTTACTGGCGACAAAGTAAGCTGTGTTTTTAGCAGGCATCCCCGCGCAGTTTCCGCACCTCAGCCTCAATTCGCTCTGAAGTCACTTCATCTGCAGGGATTGGCGTACCGATAATCACTTCGATTTTTTGCCAGAACTTACGCGGGCGGCGTTTTAGCCCTTTGTCCTTGCGTGAAAACATACTGCCCCAGAGATTACAGATGGCTACTGGAACCACCGGAACCGGGTTTTCCCGAACCAGTTTTTCAACCCCTTTCCTAAAAGGATTGATACTTCCATCATAGGTTATAAGACCCTCTGGAAATATCCCTAACACCTCACCTTCATCCAAAATTTCATGCATTCGCCGGTACGCAGCACTCAAAATTTCAGGGTCTTCCTTCTTGCTCGCAATAGGAAAAGCTTTTGCCGCCTTAAACAACCAACGCAAGCCCGGGAACTCATAGATTTTGTAATACATGGCATAGCGCAGTGGCCGGGTAATAATGCCACCCAGTAATAAGGGATCAATAAAGCTAACATGATTTGAAGCCACGATCACACCACCTTCTTCCGGAATATTTTCAAGACCCACAACTTTAATACGATAAATGCTCTTCATCATCATCCAGACAACGAAGCGCATAAAGAACTCCGGTACCACAGTGAAAATATAAGCACCAACCAGAATATTCAAAACTGCTGTCACTAGGAAAAGCTCGGGAATGCTAAAGCCCATATTACCCAGTAATATCATTGCCATTGCTGCCGAAAGCACCATCAGCAAGGCATTAATAATATTATTTCCCGCTATCACCCGGGAGCGAAACTCAGCCGGGGTTCGTTGCTGTATCAGTGCATACAGGGGTACGGTATAAAAGCCTCCAAAAACACCAATCATAATCAGATCAAAAACTATACGCCCACTGTGCTCAAGGGCAAAGAATCCGCTGATATTGACCACCTGCTGAACCGTCTCCGGGCTAGCAAAATAAAGGTCAATGCCGAATATTGTCAACCCCAGGCTGCCTAAGGGCACCAGACCAATTTCTATTTTGTTGCGGGAAAGCCTTTCACACAGCAAAGACCCCACTGATATACCGATGATGAACAAACCCAATAAAAATGACATCAGATTTTTATCGCCACCGAGCAGATTGTAGGTATAACTGGGAATCTGCACTAGGAAGGTTGCACCGAAAAACCAAAACCAGGAAATCCCCAATACGCTGTTCAACACCACTCGGTGTTGCCTGAGATAAGCTAGGTTACGCACCGATTCAGTAAATATATTCCAATTGATTTTTAGTTCCGGGGCAGTAGCCGGAATCATCGGTATGGCTCGACTTGCCAACCAGCCGGCTACCGCAACCAGCAAACAGGCGGCAGCCACCCACACTGGCCAATCGGCTTCCACTCCCGCGAGCTGAGGGCCCAGTATGGTACCTGCTAGGATGGCCACAAAAGTTCCCGTTTCAGTGAGTGCGTTCCCTCCGACCAATTCCTTAGGATGTAAAATTTGCGGTAGCATACCGTATTTAATCGGCCCGAAAGTAGTCGACTGAAACCCTAACAAAAAAAGAACGCCAAGCAGCAAGGGCCACGAGTCGTAATAAAACCCGACAGTCGCTAGCACCATAATAATAATTTCAAACAGTTTGATCAGTCGGATTTGGCGTGATTTTTCAAATTTATCGGCAAACTGCCCAAACAAAGCCGAGAAAAGAAAGAACGGTAAGATGAAAAGCATAGCACTGAGGTTAACCAGCTGGTCTGTATTCAAAGATATCAGCTCGGCGGAGCGAAAAACGATTAACGCTGCCAGGCCGTTCTTGAATATATTGTCATTGAAGGCACCCAGAGACTGGGTAATAAAAAACGGTGCAAAGCGCCGCCTGCCCAGTAGTTTGAACTGAGAGTGGTCACTCATGAATTACAGCCACTTCCCCGGATAGATATTAACCCGCCGCCGCTTTTTGTTTTGAAGCTCTTAATGCATCTGCTCGCTTTATAATTTTGGTAGCACTGCTGCCATCCAAACTTTTGCGGAAATCCTCAAGTGAGGAATACTGGGTTGAATTCATATTGAGATAATTAATCGCGCGTTTTAACTGCCGATATTGAGAGGCAGTTATCTGGTCTTCAAGTGCCTTCATCGACTCTTCGTAAATTGGGCTAGTGGCACTTGAAAAAGCTGCGTCCATGCCGGTCGGTTCGCTACAGGCCGACAATCCCATTGCTAGTACAGCGACCGAAAGTAGCTGCGGTATATTCTTGATTCCCTTGCTGGAGTTTTGTGTTTTAATCATGCCCCGCTCCCATACGGTAAGCAAATCATATCAGTAATCACTGTCCTCTAGCAACTGTATACGGTTTTAATACACATGTAAAGCTGTGCTAACCCAAACAAATTACGCTGTATCAGCCTGCAAGCTTGGTAAGTACTCCAGCTATTGTGGCTGTCATTAAGGTCACCAGCGTACCGCCGAGAACTGCGCGTAAACCATAGCGCGCCAAGTCAGCACGACGATCTGGAGCTAAGCCACCGATGCCGCCAATTTGAATAGCAATCGATGAAAAATTCGCAAACCCACATAAGGCATAAGTTGAAATCAGTACAGCATGATCGCTCATCGTTGACTGGATTTCTTTAAGGTGAGCGTAAGCGACGAATTCATTGGCAACAACTTTCTCACCAATCAAACTGCCAACAGTCGCGGCATCCTGCCAGGGCACACCGATCACCCAGGCAATTGGTGCTAGCAACATCCCTAGTATCCACGAAAGGCTCAGTGGTTGCCCTGTAGCCTCTGCAATACCGGAAATCTCGCCTAGCCAACCCAGTGGATAGTCAACCATTGCTATCAAGGCGAGGAAAGCCATCAGCATGCCGCCAACATTCAGTGCCAGCTTGACGCCATCCGATGCCCCGTTAGCTGCCGCTTCAATCACATTGGTTGAGGTTTTTTCCACATGCACGCGAATATCACCCCGGGTAACACTCACTTCGGTTTCTGGAATTAAGATTTTTGCCATCACGATAGTTGCCGGCGCTGCCATGATGCTGGCGGAAAGCAAGTGTTTGGCGAAGAATAATCGCTGGGCTTCATCACCGCCACCGAGCATGGCAACATAGGCTGCCAATACACCACCGGCAATCGTTGCCATACCACCAACCATCATGGTTAATAGTTCCGATTGGGTCATTTTGGAAATATAAGGCCGGACTACCAATGGTGCTTCGGTCTGGCCAACAAAAACATTTGCGGCAATAGACAGGGATTCGGAGCCGGAAACCTTCATGGTTTTATACATGATCCAGGCCATGCCTTTTACCACTTTTTGCATAAACCCAATATGGTAGAGCACCGCCATTAAAGAGGCGAAAAAGATAATGGTCGGGAGTACTTGGAAGGCGAAAATAAAGCCAAGATTGCCATCGTAACGGGCAAGGTCGCCAAAAATAAACTCAGCTCCCTTCGTGGAGAAACCAAGAACGGTGACAAACACCCTGGAAATAGACTCAAACACAGCCTGACCAGTTTCGGTAAGGAGCACAATCAGGGCAAAAATTAATTGCAGTGATAAACCAGCAGCCACTAGGCGCCAGTCTATTTTTTTGCGATTATTAGAAAAGGCCACACCGATACTGATAAGTACAGTCAGGCCAAACAGTCCAAAACCTATGCTCCCAAGCATAATAATACTCCCCGGATCGTTGTTGTTGCAGGCATTCTACAGGTTGTAGGCACCTTCGTCATATCTGGCTGCTTTCAATTGTCAGTGACATGGATAATTTCAAGCTTAAGCCCCGGCTCAGATTTTAATTTTTCCCCACTCACCCCGATGCCAAGTGTAAATAAACATTATCGCTTGTGCCAGGCGGTAAATTGCCTGAATTAACCATACTCCGAGAAGACCATAACCGAGGATGGGCCCTACTAACCATGCTAGCGGCAGGAAGAATAACCACTGTCCAATAATTGAAATTCGCATCGGGTTCATGGTGTCACCTGCGCCCAGCAATGCGCTCATCAAGGCCATGCCCATCAAGTCGATTGCAATAATCCCGGCGCTAATCATTAACGGTATGTAGGCAAGCTCTAGGGTCTCCGGGTTGGTTAAAAATATACTTAAGAATGGATGGCCAATTAATGCCAGAATTAGCATCACTGCTACCCCATAAATTCCGGTTAACATCGCCCCGTTCCAGCCCCAACGACGCGCATCCGCTACATCATTTCGACCCAATGCATTGCCAACAAGTGTTGAAGTCGCCATGCCTAGGCCCATGGCCGGCAACAGAGATACCAGCATGATATTCAGTAACACATTGCCGGCGGCTACTTCCGGCGTACCAATTCGACCCAGTATATACAAGAGCATGACTAGGCCAGCAGAGAACATCAGCTGCTGAAAAGAATTGGGCAAGGATAGTTTTATCTGCTGCCAAAGTGTATTCAGACTCGGCAACCGATGCAGGAAGCCATGATCATGGGCGACTCGCCAGGCGATGACAAAATACATCAGCGTGCCTATGACCAGCGAAATACTGGTGGCCATGGCCGCGCCGGTAACGCCATAGGCCGGCGAGCCCAGGTTGCCGAAAATAAGCACCCAGTTAAGGCTTACATTGATGAGGTGCATGGTCACAATCGTCATCAGGTAATAGCGGGTCATATGCACCGCACTGAGATAGCCGCGAAAACAGAAATTCATGCCGATGGCCACCATCGCCAACAAGCGAATTTGCAAATAAGGTGCCGCAGACTCCACAACCGCAGGGTCAGGTGTCAAAACTGACATAATCCACGGGGCCGCCTGATATAAAGCCAAACTTAGCGGCACACCCAACAGTAGCGACAGCATTAACCCGCCGTTCAAGGGCACTGCAGCCTCGGACTCACGGCCTTCTCCCAAGCGCCTGGCTGATAATGCCTGCACGCCTGCCGCAAGACCCAGAACAATCGCTGCTGACATAAAGCTGGCAAAGCTGCCATAGCCGGCGGCGGCTAGGGCAACATCGCCCAGATGCCCCACCATGGCTGTATCGACAAGGTTAAGAACATTTTGCGAAAGCATACCGCCGATAATCGGCAGAGCAATGGCAAGAATGGTTTTCCGCCGGCCTTTATCCGGTGTCAATTCCTGCAGTTTTGCCAAAGTGATACTCACGCGAAGAGTAAATTCTCGCGAGTATCCGCAAATTCTATATCCGGCCAGCGTTCGATGGTTAACTGCAGGTTTATCCGACTGGGGGCAAGATAAACCAGTTGACCGGCGCTGTCGTTCGCCAGATTCACTTGTAATTGGCGGGTAAAATCAGCCAACATTTTGCTGTCTTCACAGCGCACCCAACGCGCAGCCTGCACATTCACTTGTTCAAATGCAGCATCCACTTTATATTCATGTTGTAAACGATAGGCCACCACTTCGAACTGCAGTACACCGATGGCACCCAGCACCAAATCATTGCCCATCATGGGTTTAAAAAACTGAGTTGCACCCTCTTCAGATAATTGTTCCAAGCCTTTTTGCAATTGTTTTAAACGCAGAGGATCTTTTAATTGCGCTCGCCGAAACAACTCTGGGGCAAAATTCGGAATGCCGGTAAACTGTAGCTTTTCTCCTTCACTGAAAGTATCACCAATGGCGATTGTGCCGTGGTTATGCAAGCCGACAATATCTCCGGGATAAGCCTTATCAACCGCACCACGAGTGGCGGCCATAAAAGTTAAGGCGTTACTGACCCGAACTTCTTTACCCAGCCGAACATGGTGGAGTTTTTTGTTTTTATCAAACTCACCCGAGCAAATCCGCATAAAAGCAATTCTATCTCGATGTGCCGGATCCATGTTCGCCTGAATTTTAAATACAAAGCCGGTTAGGGCTTTTTCTTTCGGTGCAACCTCGCGTCCAGTAGTTGCTCTCGATAAGGGCGATGGCGCATATTCAACAAAAGCATCTAATAATGGCGTAACCCCGAAATTATTGACCGCAGAACCAAAAAACACCGGGGTTTGCTCACCATTGAGGTAGGCTTCAATATTAAAAGGCTCTGAGGCACCCACAACCAGTTCCAACTCATCGCGTAACTCGACAACAGCATCGCCAAGCAACTCATCCAGCTGTGGGTTATCCAGTCCTTTTATAATTGTTGCCTGCTGGGTTTCATAGTTTTTGCTATGTTCATACAGGTGAACCGCATCATCGAGCACATGATAAACACCGCGCAAGCGTGAACCCATGCCGATGGGCCAGGTGATCGGTGCGCAACGGATTTTCAATACCGATTCCACTTCATCCAACAGCTCAATAGGATCCCTGCCCTCACGATCGAGCTTATTAATAAATGTCATTATCGGGGTATTACGCAGGCGACAGACATCCATCAATTTAACCGTTCTTTCTTCAACACCCTTGGCGCAATCGATAACCATTAATGCAGAATCAACTGCTGTCAGCGTGCGATAAGTGTCTTCGGAAAAATCAGCATGGCCAGGCGTATCAAGGAGATTAACAATCCGTTCTTTATACTCGAACTGCATAACTGATGAGGTTACTGAAATACCGCGTTCTTTTTCCATCGCCATCCAGTCGGAAGTAGCGTGACGCACAGCCTGCTTGGATTTAACCGCACCCGCCATCTTAATTGCGCCGCCAAACAGGAGCAATTTTTCGGTGATGGTAGTTTTTCCCGCATCGGGGTGAGAGATAATTGCGAAAGTCCGCCTACGGTCAACTTCCTGCTGCAACTTCTCATTTAACTGGGGCTTGCTCATTAATGCTTGTTCCTGATAGCTCTGATGGCAGTGGAGCTGCCAAGGTAAGTCATATTAACAGAACACCCGCCCTCGGTTGATGCAGATCACTACCCCAACCCCCAGATAGGGGCGCGATATGATGTATGTGATATTAGCTTCACAGTGAAATAAAAAACATGAGTCGCACCCTTGGGTTCGACGGTTAATTTTTGTTTTGCTGTGGAATCAATAGCATGTGCAACAGCTTCAGTTTCTTATGCACTATCGTAGTGTAGAACGGATACTGGAACCACTCACCTAGCGGGTCGGTGACTTCCTATTCATTGAGACTAGAGTTTATTAAATTGCGACCATAGCTTGATATCAGCAATATATACACAGACTTGAACAAGTTGGCTTTTCTCACTTTTGCTTTCTGATAACACAGGGTCTAAGTTTTTAAATACCTATTAATTAATTCACAATCGATCATACACTATTGAACGAGTAATATAGTTAAGCCTATGTAACTTCTCATTAACAACAACATTAGAACAATTTTGACTTGGTTTTTCATCACTCTTTACAAAACATCAATTACACATAGTTTCAAACTTTGTTTGAAACACTCACTATATTGCTCAGCTAATTCAACCCGCTCGGCTGTGCTAGGGTGTGAAGAAAGATAGTCTAAAATACTATTTCCATTCACTTTGTTTGATCTTTTGCTTTCGCCGTTACTCTTGTTTACCTCTTTAACTTTTTCTTTAGTTTTATTTGGTTCAAGCATGTATTCCGTCATACGATTCATGATATCGGAAAATGCTTGTGGATCAATTTTTGCTTTTAACATGTGTTCAAAGGCATAAATATCTGCTTCCGACTCATGTCCTCTTGAGTAATTACTACTCACCAGCAAAGAACCTAAGCCCAGACCCAAATCTGCTAGACCATTGCTATCGCCAGTCACCATCATTACAACGGTTGTAACCATCGTGGCTTTAATGACCATCTGCAATGAATGGCGGTGCATCACATGTCCCATTTCATGCAATAGTACCGCATCAATTTCATCTTGAGTTTGACTTAACTCTACGAAAGTGTCGGTTAAAATAATATCACCTGAAGGCAATGCCAAAGCATTTGGTATGCCTTTATCACCATAAGACCATGCTCTAAAGCTTAGTTTAAAGTCAACTTCACCAAGGTTTTCTTCTAGCTCGATAATTCTTGTTTCAAAATGCCGGGTGATTTGTTCTATTTTTTTTGAATCAAGTTTACTTTTATCAAAAAAATATTTATCTAAAAATTCAAGTGTGTTATTGGCAATTAATTCATTGGTTTTATGGGGTAGAGAGTGAGCTATTTTTGTGCTCGTCCACGGTACACCCCACTTAAAAAAAGCAAAGGTCAAGGCAAGCGTGATTGCTAATGCAGCCAACACAAAACCAAAATGAGACTCTAAGGTATGAATAAAACGATTAGAACGGATATGATCTCTAAACAGCTCATCGACCCCGTCATTATCTGCAGTAGCGAATATTGAACCATCTTCAAGCGTCAGCTTCCGCTCAACATTAGCCAAACGATCACTAACAGAGACTCTCTGCATGTGTCCCGTAATTTTATCATTCGAGCCTATTTGAGCAGCCAGCACCGGATTCATATGCGTTTCACACCAATTCCCACGCTTGGGGCGATAGAAAACTTATCGGCCCCTTCTCGGGGTCAGTAAGCAGGTTGTTTTTCCGGGCGCGTTGCTTATTCGGGCGCGAGGTGATTGCCGCGGGCAGCCGGCGTAGTTATCAACTGGTAGCCGCGCTGGCGGCCGTGGCCGGATTTAATCCCTTCTATCATTTGGGCAGCAGTCAATTGTTGTCGAATGCTGAACGAATTGCCATTTACCTACTCATCCATACACTACTATTGCTGGTCATCATTATTGCCGGTCGGCCTGGCATTTATCCGGTCAAAGGTTTCCATATTCTTGAGAGTAGCTTTCAGCTCGTCTAACGCTGTGCTGCTGCTAATAGTGCCTGCAGCTGCAAGATCAATTATTTCCTGCCTACGAATAGCTTTCTGTTCAAATATTGCTACCTGCTCCTGGTAACGTGTAAAAGTCTTCTGTTCTACTTCCTGAGCTCTTAAAGCTAGAGCATTTGAATAACGCTCTGCTGAGGTCATTAAGTTTTGAAATATATTCATAGTATATATACCTTTATACCTTGATTGATTAAATTACAGTTTTCTACAAGACTTCTGTATAGGCTGGATGGCTTCCTTAATACCTTCTACATCAAAGGATGCTTGGATATAATTAGCACTGTTATACAATTGCACATGGTAGCTATGGATTAGACTTTGACGCACATGAACACGGAGCCTCCCATTCGTGGGCTGCACTGATCCAAGTAAAGCCATACCTACCAAGCAAACTGTAAGATCATCGCAATTAATACAGGTATATCTAATATTCCTTTATGTTGAAAATTTAGAGAGTTGATAATATCGAGTATGGGTAGCATTAACTTGACTTAACCAGCCAATAACTTGACTCATTAATTAGATAATTAAAGAAATTTAGCTTTTACTTACGGGTGCAGTGACTTCGCACATAAGCTATTACAAGAGAAAGCAGACCACTAGTTGGTATTTACCCCACATCAAAGCAATTCCAACCAAAGCCATCTGGCACGGATCATCAGGCCAAACACCGCATGGCTGTGACTCTGAGCTGGGAAATAGTTGAATCGCTCGATTTATTGGAGAACCCAAATTGTCGTGTTTGGTCAAGTCAGTTTCTAAGTAATTAATTAGAATTAAACCTAATTTGATGACTAGGCAATAAAAATGAAAAAAGTATTAATAATTACAGCTATTTTATCTCTTGGAACTACTGGTTGTGCAATGACTACGTAGCAGAATAATGAATAAGAATAATAATAAGGACAGGCGTCAAATAAAAGCGACTTTTCGTTTGTGAATAGCGAATTTGACGATTTTTATGCTGGTTTTTTCTCAGAGGGCTGCTCTAAAACATTGCGTTACTCAGAATCAATCAGAATAGCCTGTTATTCAACAACTGAGCCACACAAAAGCCTCAACAGTAAACCTGTCGAGGTGTTTTCTAAAGCGGTTGTCCTTATTCCAGGGTTGGAATAAGATTTAACTCATGGTTCCACTGCTTGCCCACAGTTACGCAAAACTGTTGTAGTTGTTCAATCGTACCAATCTGTGAGGTGTCTGTCCCGTGCCAAGCACTTTACTGATCTCTTTCTTAAACCTATCATCACTAATACATAATTACCATTTGGCAATTCCGCTTCCTATTCCGTCATTTTTTTCATAATTTAATGGTTGTTAATTAAATGGCTTAAATATAGAGGCAGTTGAGTACCTAAATAGTAGGGTAAGTTCATTAATACATAGGGTTTTCCATTGGGTGTTTTGGCATGGATGATTTCGTATTTTCCTGCATACATTCTCACAGCATAAGGATGGTCGCAGCGTTCAACAAACTGATGTAAAGATTTCAATGTTCCGGTTCTACCAGATTTTACTTCGATGGGTATTATCTTATTATCAATGCTATAGACAATATCTACTTCTGATGAGGCCTGTTTTTTTTCTCTAACCCAAAAACAGGGCATTTGTGATTTGTGTACTTGTAGTGAAATCAATTCCTGAATAATCATGTGGGGAATAATAGCCCCTTTGTAAATTGTGCTCAAATCATCTAACAACAACATTTGTGATGATAACTCTAGTGAATAGTTTACAAGACCTGTATCTAAAAATTGTAATCGGGGTGATTTTCTTAAATCGGCAATTATGGGTGGCACTAGAGCGGTTGTTGGATACATCAGCTGAATAATTTTGGCAAGATGTAAGTTTCTAAATGCTTCACCCACTTCTCTGGAACGGTAGTTTGAGTTGCCGAAATTTTGAAATTTTATCCTTTTATCAATTGAATAAGCAGCAGTTGCCATGATGTGCTTTATGACATTTTTCTCGGTTGTGTTTCTGGCATACTTTTCAGAATCGCTGATATAGGATGTCCAAAGACTTTCATAAATAGCTGTTAAATTTCCAAAAGAGTGTTCTTTTATAAATTCTTCAACGATTTCCGGCATTCCTCCAATAATACAAAATTGATTAAAAAGTTGCACAAGTGTGTTATGGGCTGCTTGCTTTATTGGAATCTTTGTTAAATGTTCAAGCGCAATAGTGTGGCCTAAGGCTTGTAAAAACTCATGAAAATTAAGCGGATTAAGGTATAAAAACTCAACTCTTCCCACAGGAAAGCTGGGTACATCCTTTAATGCAAATTCGAGCAATGAACCCGCACTAATAACATGCAGTTCAGGATATTCTTCATGAAAATAACGCAACAGAGCTATAGTTTTAGGGGATTCTTGAATTTCATCAATAAAAAGCAAGGTGTTAATAATGTGTTTTGTAGAAATATTGTGAGCAATAAAAATGGCTTCAATTATGGTTTTACAGTCATCGCTTTGTTCAAAGAATTGGCGGTGCTTACTTTTTTCAAGGTTTAAATAAATAGAGTACCCATAAGATTCCGCAAAACCCTTAACCAACGTGGTTTTTCCGACCTGTCGAGCACCTCTGATAATCAGTGGTTTTCTATTGGACTTGGATTTCCAATGGCTTAATTGTTTTGTTAAGTGTCTTTTAAATGGCATTTCTATCTTTTGACTTGTTTTGCTAATTATTCAGAGTATATGATGTTTGTTATAAAGTAAAGCCTACAACCTTAGTTATTTGTAACATTGTCAGTGCAGTTTTTGGGGGTATTTGTATTATAGTCAGTGCATTGATGAAGGTTAAAACCCCAAACCGTGACAGGGTTTCATCAAACAGGGCAAAAGTACCACCGAATAATCCGCCGATACTGATGATTTCATCACCCTAAGCGCCACAGCACCCATGCCGGAACTGGTACAAACAGCGCCGATACCGCCATCCATACGCGCCAGCATGCCCTCTAGTTTAGCCGTTGTGGGGTTTCCCATTCGGGAATAAAGCGGTTTTTGTACCAAGCCGTCAAAAATACCTTCGCCGGTGGCTGAATCGCCATAGGCAAAAGCGGCAGATTGAGTAATCGGCGGAGAAATTGCACCCTGTTTAGAGCCAATTTCCTGAACAAATTTTGTTGCCTATTTTTCGAATTTCATTTTCGGAGATATCCATTCACTGAATAGAGAGATTAGCGCAAGGTTAGGCTACTGAAAAGCGCTATATGTCAAATAGCTGAGCTCACAGACGAACGGAACTAAGATGAAAGGGTTTGCGGTCATCAGAAAATAACCCCTTATCTTAGGTTTCAACCTGTCCTATGGATGGGGTACAGCTCTCAGCTCTCGAAAGGATCATGGTATTAATCGTTAATGCATTCACAGCATCCATATTGCACTAGTTGTGATGTATATTTTTCAGCGAATGATTTGGGAGTATACTCACTTGGTAAAAGCAGGCAATCATGGTGAGATAAATGAGCGACCAAAGCACTAAAAAACAAAATATTGCTTTAATAATCGGGCTGTCAATTCCAGTGGCTATGGTTCTATTTGTTGCCATAGCTATTAACGCCCCCAGCTGGTTTAGCACCGTTGAGCCTCCCCAGTATAACTTTCTGTATACCGACAGGCGGAACAACCCCAATGTTTCCTACTTGGTGAAAGATGACCGTCTCCAGCGCCATGATGTCGACCAGTCTGAAAACGCAACCAAGCCGGTTGAATATCAGCAACGCTTTTTTATTCATGATGTGTCTGCCAATATTAGTAGCGAAATTTCAGAAAACGAAGCCCTAGAGCTGCACCTGGACGGAGCTGTCCGTTCACCTGATGGGTTCCGACTTGAATCCGGTAACCGTGGCGGTTGGTTCTTTTTCGGCTATGGCAGAGACTACCGCACCCGGTATCTGGTAAAAGAAAACTACAGCCAAAAGCTTGAACTTGAATCCCAGAATGAAAATTATAGATATTACTGGAACATTCAACTTCTAGGCTGGATTGATCCAAATGGATAAACAACAACTGCTAGGTGAGTTAGCGGAAAAAATCCAGTCTGGCGATTTAACCACGGCAGAAGTCATGCAAACCATCGGGCTAGACTCGA
>QIKG01000231.1 GCA_003232965.1 Oceanospirillales bacterium | reverse complement strand
CGCCGTCACGTTGAAATTCAATCGCCGACTCGCACCGTTTATGGGATTGCCGCCCTCGTCACTACCCCGCTACGCTTGCCAGTGACGAGGGCTCCCGGGACATAACAACCTGACCACAGGGGTCCACAGGCACTACTACGTAGTCACGCTCTTGGCGGCGTGAGTTAGAGGCTCACTATGCCATAGCGGGCAAGGCCTGGGGACTCTGTGGACAGCTCTTACCAGGATAAATCGTTATGAGAATCGGCCGGGAACGTTCAGGGACAGACATCTTTTGAAAGATCGTCAATGAGTACGAACAACTAACAGGTGAAATATAGAATTGACTGTTATCGAGACAAAGCAGACAAAATGCTAACACCCTGAATACCTTAAATTTCTTCGAAGCAGTCGTTCACAAAACCAAAATAAATGGCCAAACTCTGTCTAGAATGTGAGGATACGCAGTATGAGGACATTAAATTTGATAAGAATACTAATTCTTTGAAGCACGAGTAGCTGCTCGACGCTTCCATTCTTTTTCCCAATTTTTAGACCATGGTTCAATGCCAAGATAAATCTTTTGCGTTGCTTGGCATATATCCAAGAGGCTATAAAAACGACTATTCTCTGCAAAAGGTTTATACGTCCCACCCTTGTCTTTCCAACTAAATGGAGGTCGAGTGTGTGCGCAAAGCTCATTTGCAGTCAGAACCATGATAGGGTTTTTAGGTCGGTCTCTCTCATGATATTTATTACACGCGGCTACAAAAGGTTTAATGATTTTCTTCTCACTAGCTGTCAACTGATCGTTTAGAGTAGCCAGAACCAATATTGAACCAGGAAATTCTTTTGCGAGGATTTTCATCTTGTTAATGTCCTTTTTCGTAAAACTCCTATATGTTTTACATTCGCAAAAGATTAGTTCTGTACCACGATCAAAATAACTACCTTCACGGTAAAATAGACCTAGATCTGCTTCGATTTTTATCTCATTCTTTTCTGCTTCAAATGATAAAACAGTAGTGGTCGTATTACTTATTGCGCTATCACTGGCGAAAAACTTAGCTGTCAGTAGAACCGAATATGCACCGGCTGCTTTCCCTGCAGCTGAGAAAGGGCCAATTGTTTTATATGACCACCTAATTGCGTCTGGATCGTGAGATGGCACTTCGAAGGTATTAAGGCAATGCGGGCATTTAATCGTATAATCTAAACTATCTATAGGATGCCATGAGCGCCTGGCACAGACATCACATTGCAACTCTGTTCCAAGTTGGAAAATATTGTACTCAAAAAAGCATTTAATAAATCTGTCTTCACCCCAAAGAACGTAGTGATCATTGTATGCTTTTTGTGCTTTACCCTTAAAATCTCGACTAACCATCCCGGAAGAGGGTTGTGACCTATTTTCGGAGTCCTCTTCATCATTTTTCCCAACAAGAAATTTAATGAGTTCTTTTCCTTGTAAAAATGTTATTCCCCAAGGGCCACCAAGGTGTTTTAACATTTGGTAGGCCACTTTACCTGCATCAGATATTTTTGCGCCCCATCCCTCTGATTTTAACCAACTTAAAAATATTTCTTCTGCATTTTGAATATCGAAGAAAATAAGTTCATCATCTACTCGACAAAGCTTTGTAATACCCGATTCTTTGATTAGCCATTCATCCATTCCGAATATGCCTAATGCCCTTACAACTTCATCACTATTTGAGGGATATATTTCAGCCTCAAAAGTCTCTGCAGTAGATGAATAAGGGGTAACAGCTATATCATTGGCAAATCTTGGTTTATAAGGTCTAGGAGTTCTGTTTGAAAGAAAATCAGGTGCAATAGCCCTTGAACGCACCCGCCTTTCCTCTGTAAATGTGGGTATTTCTTTTTTATCTGCTGTAATGGTGACGCAACTTACATGCCCTTTTTCTTGATTCCACCTGCTCCAAAAATCTGGCAAGTCCAGCTGCATATGACATTTGGGCCAATCTAGGTGCTCAAATTTTGGTGGGTCAACATATTTATAAAATTCTTCCAATTCTTCTTTGTTTACCGAGCGACTTCTTTGCATAGTAATGGAATATGTCGCATGGGGATTGTCTCGGTGCACCCATGCCTTTTCTTCAATAAATTCTAAGCAAAGCCTTTTAGCTTGATCTGATTTGAGAAAAGAACGCAATATTGGCAGAATCGTATACCCCGCCGCCTTAAGATTGATATAATCAACTACATCAATAAATGAGGCTGGATCTAATACAAAGATGACATCCCTTTCACGGTCTATGTGCTTGGTGTAATCAATTCTCAACTCATAAATATTTAAGCCATGAATATCAATTGAGCCTCCTCGTTCCATAAACGAAAGATAATTATCAAGTGTAATTCGTTTCTCTTTCGTCTCTAAGGACTCGGTTATACTCTTTACCCCATGTGAAGAAAATTCTTCCGGAAAACAGCCAAATGCAGATTTGAGAAAACAATTGTTAGCATGATTGTAAGAAGGGAAATAATGAGCTCGTTTATCACGCCTTAGAAATTTAAACTCCTTGCCATAGTACTCTGTTACTATTTCCGAGAGTCCAATTCCGTATCCTGGCAACCCCTCTTCTACAATATTTTCATAAATGTCTGAGAGATTAATAATCTCACATGGTGGGTTTTCTATTTCCTCCACCTGTATATCACCACTTATAACTATAAAGTCAGGTTCAAAAAATCTTAAATTACCGTGAAGCAATTCACTGATTTTTTTGATTCTAAAGTTCTCTTTTAGATATTTGGGTCTTTTTTTGTAAAGTGGCAGCACTGGATTAAATCTCGCTCCCCAAAGAAAAGAGTTTGTTTCTATAACCTTTTTAAGAGCGGTCATGTCATTCGGCCTGACAATGTAAGCAAATTTTAAAGGTCTTAGATTCTGTTCAACATCGATACTAGGCATGATTTTTTACTCATTTCCGTTGGGTGCAAAGTTATCACAAAACTTTTTAACTCTATAAGACAGTATTTTCCACCTTTTTTAGTGAGAACATGTATTGGTTTGAAACCAAACATTCCTAAACATATTACCTGTTTTGTACCTATAATATAGCAATATGGTCAGACTCGATTGATCCGATACATTAAAGTATTCTATGGAGTCTGATATGTATCACCGCCAGGTATTTGATAGTGATTATAGTTTACGAAGCGCAATGAAATCATATATCGACTTTTATAATCGAACACGGTTACACTCGTCTCTTGGATATATGTCACCCATAGATTTCGAGCAGGCTTGTAACTAATTACAGGGTGTCCACTTTTGCGAAGGAACTCTCACATTAATTATCGCTGTGCTATTAATGGAATACCATGAGGAAAATCACAAACAATCAAGTACGTAAGTGGACAAAGGTAAATAATGTTGCAATACCCGCTTCTTTCTCTGCATGGTGTCCTCATTGCTCTGAGAAAGTTACCTTTAACACAATAAATCATCTGCATGACCCTCAAAGAGCATGTGTCTCAGCTTCTTGTTATTGCCCTGGTTGTTCACATCATGTTTCAATTTGGTCTTTAGGTGCTCATGGCCCTGAAAGCGCGGAAGTTTTTATTCATCCAAATACGGGTGAACCCCACTCACCAAAAGATATAGCATTGGTCATATCTGAACCACTCTACAGGTCATATACTTCGACAGTTGATGCTTACAATTCTGGTAACTATGCTGCAACGGCAGTTTGCTGTCGCAGAACTTTAGAGGGGATATTTCAGGGGTTACTGCCTGAGGGGCAGCAAATTCATAATTTAGCAAGAGCAATTACTGAAGTTGCGGAGTCAGTTGATTTATCTGAACCAATTCGTAATCTAGCAGATGTTCTTCGCCAAGGAGGAAATATAGGAGCGCACTTTAATATGGAAAAAGAACCTGATGAAAAAATGGCATTTCAAATGCTAACACTATTAGAAAATATTATTGATTTTCTCCATGTGTTGCCAGAAGAAATAAGTAGCCTTGAACAGTTGCTAGATAGTAAAGCATAACTATGCAATTTTTTTCAGAAACCAAAAAATAGCGTTACGCTCCACTTTTCGTTGCCGCTGAAATGCAGATTTAGAACAATTCAATACATGGAAAACCAAGAGCTCTCAGAATTTCTCGCCGAAAATTTGGTAATGCTTGACAAAAGCTATGCTGCTAGAGGAGTAAACCTTTCAATTCGGGTTTGGCATGCAGCAACTTTTGTCGTAGATAATCTTCTCATTAAAATATCGGGCGACACTAAAGAAAACTACTTGGAAAAAGCGTGGTTTGCCGTAATTTATACTATTATAGAGGAGTGGTACGTAATGCGGTATGGTGATGCATATCGTTTTGATACACAAAATGACTTACTAGGTACAGTACAGGTGCACTCGCGCTGGTTTCTGCTTGATATCCCCGCTAGCTTTATAGAGAGTCGTGAGTCTGATTCGTTTTGGGTTCGTTTACCAACAAGTATCTACGCAAGTGAAGCACCCCTAAAGTGGTTTTCACACGGCCCAAATGCTGAGGCTTTATCGAGTGGTGCTAAAAGTCGCCTAATTAAACGCATTTCGGTGGTCACAAGTAATCTCAGAACTATCAGGCTTAATCTTTGGGCCCATATGCCTTCCAAAGTGGCTGAAAACATCTCCGCACAAATTATGAAACATTTTGAAACCGCTACAAGATACCTTTCACAAAATAATGAGCACTCAGCCCAACTCGCAATGTGGGAGATATGCTTGGCAGTAGAAAAGTGCTTCAAATTGTTGTTACTGCAGAAACAAGGTGAATATCCCGAAATTCATAATTTAAATAAACTAAATCGGCTGTGCGTCTCATCCAATATCGTCGTGATTGATAAGCGCGATTTGCACCGCCTACCCTCGGAGTATGAGGCCATGAAATATAGGTACGCGGAAACTCAAGCACCAACGCTTCGACGCCAATGGCAAATCTACACAATCGGGCTGGAGATAGGAAATGCAATCACCCAAAGACTTAATCGTAAGTATCAATTCTATGATTCAGCATTTCAGTTTAGAAACCCACCCTGGCAGAAAAAACTGGCCTAACTATGCCGTGTACAAGTATATATGTCCTATATACTAGCCATCTCCAGGGTGGATTCTCCCGAAATACGTGGGTTATGCTTCCTATACGCCATGGAAACTCTGGTTGCCGATGTCGAAACCTTCCGTGAGCATGCTCAACCGTTTCCGGGAACCAAGGTCTCAACCTTGAGGATCGCGGCTTAAATTTGTCTCCGAATTAGTGAAGGTTTTTTAGTTAGCGCACATAGACTGCACTGCGGTGGTCCATACTCAGAATGGAATGATCGGATAGGACGATTGGTACAATCATCGGTGTGTTAGCCATTGAACGCACACACGGCTGATTACTGAATTCACCCATCACCAAGCTTTGGTAACATGCTGGGCATCCATCTGCATAATACCCTTGTCCACACGAGGGACGATCAGGTAGTGCGACATCAATTGTGAAGCTGCTCATTTCCTGGCTCCACCGTTTCAGCAGCTTCCTAAGACTACAGAAGGAATGGCTACCTTGGCCGGTGTGTTGAGTGGGAGCCACATAGGGGCAAATGGTGACTTGGTCAATTTCGCGTCGATGGAGCCACTCCAGTGACTGAGTCATCCTATCTTCCCAAAGCTCTTTTGACAGCACAGGGAATCCCCATAACAAATAGATGCGTATCTTTATAGCGTGCTTCTTCAATAAATGGATGGCGCGATCAAACAACGCATCGGGATCGGGACGCCCAAGTAATTGAACTGCTGCCCAGTCACCAACGCATTGAAAACCCATTGCAACGGTAAGGTCTGTTACACAAGATGTGCACCGTAGGACTTCTAGAACCTCATCCGTCACGAAGCGTGGAACAGACTCAATCACAAGTTCTTGCACATCAGCCCTCCGTATCACCTTACATGTTTTTACTAGTTCGTCACGAGGAATCTCGCTCGGATTGAGAAATGAGCCATCGTTATAGAGCGCGAGAGTTTGTGGCTTGTATACCCGCAGGAGCTTCTGAACAGTGGCTGAGGCCCGCACGTTTGAAGCAGATCGCCCATAGTATGGAAGAACGCAAAATGTGCATGATGGTGTACGACACCCGCCGTTAGTGAGGATTACCTTTAGGCGGTTGTCTCGGTACTCTACCCATCGAGCTCCCTTGCTAGCGTTACGGAGTGGAACTGAAAGCTTAGTCGCATGCAAATGTTTCAAACTAGTACTTTTCGCGCGAATGCTTCCGGAAGTCATTACCGTAGCCCGTGCGACGCGATCAGCTGTCATGATGCCTGAAAGGAGCTTTTGAAAGCTTGTTAACGATTCATGCAAACCTACTCCAGCGAGTTGCTTTTCTAAGGCATCACACTCTTGATCACGAGATGCGTCGTTTACTAGCAACAATATACGCTCAACCCGTGGAAGTGACGCAGCATACGCGCCAGTATCAGTAATTGGACCTCGCAGTGCAATGGACACCAACTTTCTGGCTTCTCGATACCGAGACGCTAGCGACTCAGGGGATATTGCAATTGTGCTATCGACACCAGCTAGACATCTGGCAACCTCCTCAATCAGCAAAACCGAAACGCCAGCTCTCAGCGAAGCGCTATAGTAGTCTTTAATAAAGGTTCCGTGCGAGAAAACGCGCCCTCCGAATTGTTCTATCGTCACCATAGCAAGACAACGTAGCGCCTCATGAGCAAGAATCCGTGCAAAGATAGGACGCTTATCAATGACCGATTCCGCTGCGTTTTGTAACTGACGTGACATTTGGAAATGTTGATCGATAAGTTTAGCATGACGTCCCGGTCTTTGGACTTTGGTCACTAATTGACGCCAGCTGCTCTCTAAATCTGGGTGATTGCTACCCAAAAGAAAAGACTCCGCAAGACAATAGCTCCACTCCATATCGTTTATAGACTTTTGTAACCATGTTTCAGAGACAATATTGAGATCAATTTCCAAACCATTGAACCTATCTCTAGTGTAATGATGCCACTCCTCTTGGCCTGAGGCTAAGTACACGAAAAGCAGATCGAGATCTCGGCTGGGTTCGCATCGAGCCGCGCTTCCAAACAGAAGGACCATAAAGTGATCATACCCTTCGTCTTGCAAACATTGCTCAGTCACAGTCGCAAGTTTAGTGCGATAAAGTGACGGTGAAATTGAGTGCCGATTCAGACTAGCGAGATGCTCAGATATTGACTCTGCTGTCTGATAAAAAGCTCGCTGCAACGTAAAACGTCTAGTAGAGTCGCTCAAAATCTTTTACCTCCTGGTTGAACGTCTCTAGCGCAGTATCATCGATTTCGTATCGCTCCCCCACCCTGAGGTCCCATGCTTTGTTTAAACGATCTGCAACGACTTCAGGGCTACCATCCATTGCAGCTTTAAGCGTTTTTATTAATTTCAGTTCAGCAAGCGTGGTTCCATCGCGAAGCTTCGCTGCGAGGTGGCCCGCAACTTCTTTATCCAATCCGAACTTTATCAGTAAGTCACTTCTCTGCGCTTGGTTCGGCGGACCAACGGGGATAATATAGTCAATGCGGCCTGGGCGCCGAATGGCAGCATCAAAGACCGAAATGTGATTTGTTGCAATGATCAAAGCGATTGAGCGGCGCTCAGCGACCCGCTGCAATGGGGGAAGAAGGGCAGCGGTTAAAAACTTTTGCAATGGTGTACTCGCATCATCTTCGCGATTGGCGAACACATTCTCGACTTCGTCGAGCAACACTACCACCTCTTTCATATGAGTGAGGTCCTCAAAGATGTGTGCTGCCCTCTCAAAAACACGATCCATACCGTCACACAGAAAGTCCGCGATCCCGAGTTCAATGAAAGGCCATTCAAGCTGCTTAGCAATCGCCTTGGCGGTTGTAGTTTTACTGGTTCCCGGTGGACCGAAGAGTATTACCGTATTCGCATTTAACCCGTTTCCATCGCTTTTGATTCCTGCAATTGCACTTTTGGCCTTCATTGAAAGGGTAAGTTCTTCAACCGCGAACCAATCGCGTCCTTGTTCTCCCTTGATGACGTAACTGTTGTACGATTTTTTTAAATCTTGCTGTAGTGCGAACTCTGCTTGCCTTCTGAGGCGTAACAGAAAGGTGAATATTAGACAGTTGAACCAAGGCTCACGAACATATTCTGCCTCATAGAGATCAGACGTTATCCACGGATCAGAAAAAGCAAGTTTTCTATCTTGGATCCAAGATAGATGGGAAAGCAATGCTGGCCTAAGTGCAGCGTAGAGAGTGTGTTTATTACACAGTGCAACACAGGCCTCAAATGCTGAACATCCAAAACTCTTTACTCGTGACCTGAAAACCGGTTGCCGATTTGTCCATATTCGTTGCATTTTCACAGCGTCAATGAGCAAATCAATCCCTATTGTAGATATCTCTGGCGCCATGTGGCTACTGTCAATCATTGATAAACCTATCGCGAGATCTACGGCGTCGAACCGGTGTGTACCAGCTCTAGCCTTGGCGATGATACGGGAGAGAACGCTCTCTAGAAAGCGCCCTATCAATTGATTTTGTTCATCCCACAGGCTGGGCTGGGTCTCGTTTATTAGGAAAATGAGAAAGATTGATGGCTCAAAGTTTGAGGTACCAAGGAGCCAGCCCTTCATGTACTGAACAGCCCAGGTACCGACTTCTTCTGAAGCGCCCTCATCAGGAATAGCACGAAGGATTTCAGCCGTGCGGTATGCTGCATACGTTGCAGTTTCTGGTTCATCTAAGGCTTGTATAAGCTTGCCTTTCTCCTTACCTAACTCCGTTTTCAGGAACGCTGAAAAATTAGTAGTTACATCTCTGCTAACCATGGTATTGTTTGATTTGATGATGCGAAGTAAGGCTGCTGTGTTTGTAACGCTTGGGTTGACGCCCGGCCGTTCAAGGGAATAGATCGCTCCCTTTTCCGACTGATCTATGAATACGTCAAAGGCACCTGGTTTGTAAGCCCCTAGCATCCCATCGAGAATATCACGCAGTGTTAGATCGTCTTCTGGCATCTCAAAGAAGTATGACATAACAAATTCCTTCTGTCAGTTCAATGATAGTAGCAAAGAAGGAGTGGGCTTGCAGTAAACGTGGAATTGGACAGGCAGGGCTGGCTGGTCCTCGCTTGGATTCATTGTTCGACTGATTGCTCTAGGGTCGCTGGCCACACTTGCTTATGATAGCGCTCCGACTTCTCCCTCTGCAATGAAACACTTATTTAAATAGGTTATTCCAAAGCAAGTTCGAATCTATATGATGTTTAATCTTGTCAGAACCGGTTGAAACGGCTTGAAGCCATTTCCGTGTACTGGTTTTACCCCATGTTCACGGAAACATCAATTAAGGCTCGAGTACTGGTTAAGCTCGCCGATACCTCTACCTGACAAATATAGGAAGAATAAATGCCCCATTTTGTGAAATCCAGGGATATTGGCCAGCCGTTCCATTGGTAGTGAGCCGTGTCGAGCCCCATATCGCCACGAATTCGTGACTCCATCCCGCTGTCCCTGCCGAAAAATCCTCCCTCATTACCTACACTTTTCGGCCAATCCTGGCCGTCAGGCCAACCGATCCCCTGCCGCTTCCGTCAGGATTGCAGCCACGTGAGTTGTGAAATAGGTTTCCCGAGTGTCAGTCGAACAGGCTTGCTTGCGGCGGGGCTCGGCCTTCCTGCAACAGGGCCGTTGGCAAGGATGTGGCTTTTTCTCTTCAGGTGAGTGAGTATCTTCTTGATCACCACCGCTACCACGGCCTGTTTTCCCCATTGTGTTTTGGGCCGTGTTTCTGTGGATTAATATCTCGTGTAATTAAACGACCGCTTTACAGGTATTAAGCGAACGTTCAGGCCAGTAACCGTGAAGGACCGGAGTTGGCCGATAGCACGCATTTATTTTATTTCAATAATTGTCTGCTATGAGGAATTAATAAAATATTTCAGAATTTAGGATTTGTCTGCTATGTCTCGAAAGCGGGCCATTTATCAGTTTTAATTGCCGTTGAGAAAATAGTTACACATAGGCAATTGCTATCAAGAAAATAAAATCCAACCACACTGGCAGTAGAAAAGGATTCTGACTCTAATTACAATAAAGTGGTACTCGATATAGCTCAAAGCGCGTCTGGTCATCTGCACCATTGCTGGTACGAATTTCATATGATGCCATTTAAAGAAGAACCCATAATCTGCCAGATTGATCCTGATTAGCTTGCGTCGCTTTATCATCAGTCCAGGCACGAGGGTGAAGGCTATTTGAACCCGGCCTCCTCTACCATGCGAAGACGTAGGTAATTCTGCATCTGGTCAGGGCAGCACAATACACTCTTGGCGCGATGCTGAATTGCCAGGGACTTCTTTGACGACTCACCATATAGATCACTCAGAATAAAGCAGAAAATTATTCACATGCAGAAGAAAAATAGCCTCCGCCTTTGCAGATGATAATAAACGGCATGATTATGGTGTAAATATGGTGTAATATTGCACCATTAATACTAGAGGAGAGTAGCTATGACTAGACAAAGTATTTCACTCACATCA
>QIKG01000211.1 GCA_003232965.1 Oceanospirillales bacterium | reverse complement strand
CACCGCAAAGATGAAAGTCACTAGATGGTTGATTTTTGCATTCATTAAATGATCAGGAATGTTGCCCATTTAGGCGGAAACCTGAATTTGAATTTCCTGAGCAGCGCCAAAACAGGTTAAGTTTATGACATTTGTAGTAACTGATAATTGTATTAAATGCAAATACACCGACTGTGTTGAAGTCTGTCCGGTTGACTGCTTCTATGAAGGACCGAATTTTCTGGTCATCGACCCGGAAGAATGTATTGATTGTACATTATGTGAACCGGAATGCCCTATCGGCGCGATTTACCCTGATGACGATTTACCCAAAGATCAGGAACATTTCCTTGAATTAAACGCCGAGCTCACACTGCTGTGGCCGGTGATTACCGAAATGAAAGCCGCGCCAGAAGATGCGAAAGAATGGGAAGGTGTGCCGGACAAACTAAAACACCTGGAGCGATAAGAAAGCCTATTGATTTAATCACTTAATCAACAGCTTAATTACATTCTTTTGCGAGACTACCGAGAAAGCTTAAGGCCTTATCCCTTACCCCAGCCGTTCGAGGAACAAACCAAACACAACACCTGCAGCGGCAGCATCTACCGGTTGGCCGATGGCATCCTGCAAATAGATTCGTGTATGCATACGCCTACCCTTGCCTACTTCCTTCAGCTGTAGACGATACCTGCCCGAATAGTCGGGGCCCTGGTGGTTCTGCCAAAATTTCATTGTTTCCCAGACAGTTTTATCGTACTCAACTCGCTGGTGTACATAATCAAAATCGTATGTCAGGCCCGCCTCATTAGTTTCTATATTGCTCAGATCCATACGCGGCAAGCTCAGGCCTACGCGCCTCCAAGTTGATGCCAGCGTATCTTCCAGCAACAGATAGGTACCCTGGGCGCTATAACCGATAGTTACATTGGAATTTTCCAATTGCCCACTGGATAAAACTAGAGGTGGCAGCGTGCTTTCAGGCTCAGCATTTACCGTCGGTAAGTCATTAGCTGCAATTGCCGGATTTACTGCTGTATCTGTCCTTGGCGGATCAAGATCAGTAGGAACTTCCAGGCGCGAGACTTCTGCTGCCCGAATGTACGCCGTTTGCCGTTTTTCAGATCTGCCACATGCTGTCAAAGCCAGCAGTAGCAATACACTCAGCACTAACAATAATACTTTTTTCATATAAAAATCTTCTATAGTGTTTCCAAGCTCAACAATGCGGCATCCAATTCAGCTCGCAGTGGTGTCTCAAGGGGTAACAGGGGCAGACGAATGCCACTGTCTATTTTACCTAATTTATACAGTGCCCACTTGATCGGTATTGGGTTTGAGCTAAGCGCTGCAGCAGCATATAGCAGCTGAAAGCGTTGATCAAGGGCGCGTGCGCCATCCAGGTCACCAGATAATGCTAATTTTACCATTTGTGAAAAGCTAGCGGGGATAAGGTTATTAATAACCGAGATTACACCCTTCGCACCAGCAGCTAGACTCTCGCAAGCGGTAGGGTCATCACCACTTAGTAACACCAGTTGATCGGAAAACCGAGCCACCAGCTCAGGCATTCTGCCCGCTATTGGGTTGGCTTCTTTAAATGCGAGGATATTATCTCGCTGATAAAGTTCGGCCACACTGTCAGGACTGAGGTCTACTCCCGTACGCGCGGGTACATTATATAGTATCAAGGGAATATCACAGGCATCTGATACAGCCTGGTAATGCGCCACCAACCCCGCTTGCGGAGGGCGATTGTAATATGGGGTGACAACTAACGCCCCGTCCACACCCAACTTCATAGCCAGCTTGGTGGTGTTGATAACGCTGGCAGTTGCCGGGCCTCCACAGCCTGCTATCAGCGGACAGCGCCCCGCTACCCGGGCAAGCGACACCTCAAGTAGCTGTTGATACTCTGATTCGCTGAGTACTGCAGATTCACCGGTGGTTCCCGCAATAACCAGTGCGTCAGTACCTGTTTGCAAATGCCAATCGATTAAATTCTCCAGTGAACACCAGTCAATTGAACCATCCGCATGCATCGGGGTTACCAATGCAACTATACTGCCTGTAAACATATCATCACCTAAAGGAAGCTCTGATTCCTTAATTACTGTGGGTGGTTTTTCCAGAAAAAACCGAACTGTTTGTCATGGTACTTGCGGGCAGGACCACTGGCAAGTATGCTCATAGCAGAAAGTATAAAATGGCAACCTGCAGATGATGAAAATCGGCTCCAACGCTCCTGACCTCACAATCGCCGCTACTGGCGAAAAAAGCATTTCAATCAAAGACTTCAAAGGTCAATTCCTGGTTCTATATTTCTATCCTAAAGATAATACCCCCGGTTGCACCCGCGAGGGGCAAGATTTTCGCGACCTCTACCCGCAATTCCAATCTGCTAACTGCGCCATTCTCGGGGTTTCCCGCGACAGTGTTCGGGTACATGAAAACTTCCGTAAAAAACATGCGTTTCCATTTGATCTTTTATCCGATGCTGATGAAAAACTCTGCCACGCTTTTGGCGTGATTCGTGAAAAGAAACTTTATGGACGAACTTATATGGGTATTGTTCGCTCTACATTTCTTATCGGCCCGGAAGGTATGTTGCTGGAAATCTGGGATAAAGTAAAAGTAAAAGAACACGCACAAGATGTCCTCTCGACATTACTCAACAACCACATAAGCTGATGGAGAAATAATGGTACACCGTAAACGGCTGTATATTCTCGATACCAATGTGCTGATGCTACCTCCCTGTTCCGCTTCGAGGAACATGACATATTCCTGCCCATGATCGTTCTGGAGGAACTCGATAACGCTAAAAAAGGCCTAACCGAGGTATCCAGGAATGTTCGTCAGGTTAGCCGTTTTATCGGTGAATTAATGGAGAACGGCGCTGACCTTAGCGCCGGCCCAGGTACAAAAATGGTATGCCTTGGAAATGTAGAGCAAATTGATACACCTTACCTAACAGAAACAACTTCCGGGCTAACCTTTGCTGTAGATCGGTTTAAAACCTGGCAACACTCGGGGCATATAACCCTACGCACAGGTGAACGATCTCGGTTAGCGCATTATGCTTCAGAAAATTTATAAGCTACCGCACGCCTGAATAATAGCAGCTGATGAGTCTCGAACTTATGGCTAGTAAAGCTAAAAAGCTTGGGTTGCAGGCTGAAGTTTTAGGTCGCGGTTTCTAATGACTCTGGTATTATCTCTCGCGGCCAAGCGCTCAAAATAGCACTCACCAGGGTGGCCAAGGGGATCGCAAAAAACACACCCCAGAAGCCCCATAACCCACCAAAAAATAAAATTGCCACGATGATCGCGACCGGGTGTAAGTTAACAACTTCTGAGAACAATACAGGTACCAGCACATTGCCATCAAGTCCCTGAATAATACCGTAGGCGATAAGGATTGCGCCAAAATCCCAACCCCAGCCAAACTGGAAAAATGCCACCAGTGCTACCGGCAAGGTAACTACGGCCGCGCCGATATAGGGTACCAATACCGAAAATCCCACAATAGTTGCCAGCAATGCAGCGTACTGCAGCCCTAACATAAGAAAGACGATATAAGTTACTATGCCAACAATCAGGATTTCGACCGTCTTACCGCGCACATAGTTACCAATTTGATCATCGACTTCACTCCAAACTGAAGACACCAGATTACGATTACCGGGTAAGTAGCTACGAATCCAGTCAACGATTGCCTGCTGGTCTTTCATCATGAAAAACACCAGGATTGGGACCAGCACCAGAAATACCAGTAAGCTAACCAGACCCAGGACCGAGGACAGTGACCAAGCCAAAATTTGCTGTCCACCACCGGCAAACTCAGCCCCGAGTCGGGCGACAAATTCATTCAACTGAGCCTGATTAATTAGGTCAGGATAAAGCTCAGGAAGCCGCTGTAATAGAACTTGTCCCTGGGAAATATAATTTGGTATCTGTTGAACCAAGTGTGTGAGTTGACGGGTTAATAATGGTAATAAGCCGAATAAAAAGAACAGCAATAATGCCAGAAACAATAGAAACACCAGCATTACCGAGATTAATTGTGGCACACCCATATTTGTTAGGCGCCGTACCAAACCATTTAATAAATATGAAATCACCAGCGCAACGACTGCCGGCGCTAGCATTTTTCCAAAAAAGTAAAAGAAAGCAACGCCGATAATCAGAAAAGATAGAAGTATAACCACTTCAGGGTTGGAAAAATTGCGCTGGAACCAGTTAGCGATCAGATTCATTCGGATTACATTCTCATCTGGAAATTAACAGTCGCTGCAGTATAACCTAGATCCTGCAAGTGATCGTGCTTAGGCAGTGCACCAACAGTAGGCGCTCTTAGGCGAGATATTGATGGATCCTCATTGTGATTGCCGAAAAGTTTCATTTGCTATACGGATCAAGAGCTTGTGCTGAGTGAGTGCGAGCACTTGCAGGATTTAGGTATAACACCCAGCGCAAATATCACTCGTAGTGAAACTACAGGGTAGAAAAAATACAGGGGAAAACAGTGATGTAAAACTTGCAAAGACGGCAGGTATTAGAAACTCAGCACCCAGAGCGCTTCCATTTCGATTTTTTGTTCCAGATTATCAGGAACAATACCTAAAACGCTACCGCCGAATACATACTCAGGAGGCGCATAGGCTGCGCGTAAATTGAGTTTGCTGCGCGCCCCGATTTGAGTTGAAAAGCCCAACTGCATTACATTGTCGGAATATTGAGAACTCAAGGCATTATTCAGTGCTGGAGAAGTTGGTGAAGGTTGTTGGCGAGTTGATAGATCCACCCACCATGCAGTACGCTGATCGTTATCTTGCCAGCGCCAACTAATGCTATAAACCGTCAAGTCTGCCCAGTTAAATTGTGGACTGCTCGAATCACCCAACAAGGATATGAAGCGTTCAGGAAGAAAGTTACTTGGAAATGTTGCTAGTGAACTGTATAGAACACGATCTATCTCGGCAGAAAACCAATGATTAGCTGTTGCCATCAGTGTCATTCCGAAATGCGCCCGTGCTGGAATATCCAGATCGCCGGGCTCGGAGTAAACGCCGCGATAGTTATTAAAACTATCCATATCAATACGCGACTGGAATCCCGCATTTACTGCTAACTTGTTAGATATGTTGCTTTCCAGACCCATCCATACACCTGCACCATAAGACGACTCGGCCCAAGGTGAATTTTCCCAGCTACCCTGAGAATCACCGGGCGCTATGTCCTCACTACGATAAACACCCAGAGCGGAAGTACCGAATCGTTGATGTGCCATCAGTGCCGATACCGCCAGAATACTGCTATCGCCAAGCTGTTGCACAAATCCGCTGGATACAAGTTCACGCTCAAGACCCAAACCGGTTATGGACGCGTCCAGTGGCTTGGTCTGGAAATTTAAACCATGAGTCAGCGTGTTTTGAAGACTGGCTGAATAACTAAAAGTCGGCATGATTTTGGCTTTATCATTTTCCAGCAGACGTCGGGCAAATGCCGGTAACATTTTCTCAGCATCATTTGCCAGCCAGTTAATTTTAGGCGTTTGGATAACATCAAGCACTGCAAGATCAGGGGTTAACTCTTTTAACAGGTAATCTTCCCAAGGCCCTAACTCCATACCGAACAGATAAAATGAGCTCAAACTCTGACCACCCATGGCAAAAGCCACTGGTGCGGCCGACACAGAAAACGGCAGCAACAGAGCAGCAGCCAGCATTCCATTACGAATGCAGCCTGTAAGCCTTTGTTTTAAATATGTTTTCTTGGTTTTCACAATAACTTTCTTATTACCTGTTGTAATCTAATAGTAATCTAATACCTAACTAGCGAGCGCATGCGCCCTTATCTAGAGTGCAATATGGCAGGAAAACAACATAAAGTCAATGTAAAAAATAAGTTAATTGCAATAATATTGGCAGCTACACTCAATGAGAAAATCACATTGGTAGCACTGACTTACAAGCACCTCGATAGTTCACAAGCAAGCTTCTGGTTTTGCTGACTCATTTATCTGCTGTAGTAAAAATACAACAGCTGTTCTAATGGCCTGACTAATGACTTAATCAGGCCTAACTGATACCTAGATCCTGCAAGTGATCGTGCTTAGGCAGTGCACCAACAGTAGGCGCTCTTAGGCGAGATATTGGATCCTCATTGTGATTGCCGAAAAGTTTCATTTGCTATACGGATCAAGAGCTTGTGCTGAGTGAGTGCGAGCACTTGCAGGATTTAGGTGATATGCCTAGAGACGAGAAATTATCGCATCCGCTAATTCCTGGGTTGTGTGTGCTCCACCGAGGTCCGGTGTAAGGCGGTCGCCAGCGATAATGGTTTGTCTTATCGCATCCCGCATTTTCTGCGCGCGCTGCTCCATTCCCATTTTTCCGAGCATGGCGGATGCGGCCAATATCAAGGCACAGGGGTTGGCAACGCCCTTCCCGGCAATATCCGGAGCTGAACCGTGAACCGCTTCAAAAATAGCGATGTCCCGGCCAATATTGGCACCCGGCGCCATTCCTAAGCCACCGACTAAACCGGCACAAAGATCGGAAATAATATCCCCGAAAAGATTGGTTGTAACAATAACATCGAACTGCCAGGGGTTCATTACCAGTTGCATGCAGGTGTTATCGACGATCATTTCTTCGAATTCTAAATCCGGGTAATTTTCACTAACTTCCCGTGCAACCTGTAAAAACATACCTGAAACTGTTTTTAAAATATTAGCCTTATGCACAATGGTGACTTTTTTCCGGCCCCTTGCGATTGCCATTTCACAGGCATATCGAACCACACGCTCGCAACCAGCGCGAGTTACCACCATCTTCGATTCAGCTGTATTGCCATCATCAGAGATTTTCGCATCCGCTGCCATGTAGGCACCCTGGGTGTTTTCACGCACGGTAATAATGTCAATATCTTCGAAGCGGGAACGAGTTCCCGGATAGGAAAGTGCCGGGCGAACATTTGCATAGAGGTCGAATATTTCACGCAGGGTAACATTTATGGAGCGGAAACCTTCACCAACGGGTGTGGTTAATGGACCTTTCAAGGCGATTTTATGCCGGCGGATGGATTCCAGTGTGGCCTCTGGTAACAGTGACCCCGAATTTTCCAGCGCGGTCAGACCTGCCTCAGCATATTCATATTCCAGATCTGCCCCGACGGCTTCCAGAACCCGCAAAGTAGCGTCCATGATTTCCGGCCCAATACCGTCACCGCTGATTACTGTAATTGTTCTACTCATCACTCCCTCCTGAATTATTGCTTTCCCACCATAACCACAATTACTACAAACACAAGCTGCACGGCAAGAAAATTAATGCGTTATTATACCCTTTGTGTTAACTCAAAGTACTCATACCTTAGTCGTTTACAGATAAACTTATGTCCAAATTTAGTCCAAGCCATTTGTCTATACTCTTCCTCGGCCTACTACTGTGGCAACCTGTTGCAGCGGTTGAATGGGGTCTAGATTTCAATCCTGTTCCACGCGCCGGTTCAAGAGCAGATGAGTTGGGCTTACGCGGTGTGTGGCCAACCACTTGCACCCCCGAAACTATCTCGGTAAAAACTGATGATACCGAAAGCAGTAAGCGCATTTATTTATTAACTCGTACCCCTCAATCCGGGTGCAAACCCAAACCCACTCCGTTTCTGTTGCTATTTGAGCTGCCAAAAAATGTTTCAGCCAGCTTGGAATTTTATTGGCTGCACAAAGTAGATTCGCAAGCCTCTGAGCACTTGCTTGGCTTCAAACTGCTAAGCCAGAGCAGCGGCCAGCCTGATATCCGTCCAGCATCCGGCTGGTGGTGGCCGGAACCTGGGAAAGCCCAGGACAGCGGTCCGGGAACAGGGCTTACAGTCGATTATCAAAACGGCTTATTGACCCTGTTGACTCAAACCTTTGATGATCACGGCCAGCCAGAGTGGTTGCTAGGCACTGCCCCGATGAAGCGCGGTGTAGCCAATACCGAATTAATTAAATTCACCCAAGGGCAAACGCTTACCGGTAAATACAAGCCACCGTTGATCGACAACTCCCGCAACGCCATTCACATCCGCTTTTTGTCAGCCAGTCGGGCTGATGTTTGGTTGGAATCACGACAGGGAGATAGCCTCGATCAGATTATCAGTCTGAGAAAACTAACCATGGTCAGGTATTTTATGGACCCACCCATTCTCGACCGGTTGCTTAAAGGCCGCTGGCTGGTGGCACCGGAAGATAAGCCACAATATGCCAGCTCTGCGCAACAATTTAGAGTTCTTTCAGTATCGGTTAAGGCACCAGTGGTGACTTTAGAATTCGCAGATAGTAGTACCAAAGGAAGCTGCCGGATGCATCCGGGTAAATTTGACAGCCCACCACAACGCTGTGAGATTGAAATTCAAACCACAGCGGGTCCAATAATATGGGCATTCAAAAGTTTCAGCATGGATCGAATGCGCGGTCACAACCAGTTCGGCGCTAGAGTATCCGCTTTTAAAATTAATCCAAATTGAGCCTTAGTCTAAGATAATTGAGTCAAAGATAACTGGGTTATTGGTGAATTAGCCAGTCACCAACAGCAGGTCAAGTTGCCCACTTTGCTCGAGTGAACTCATCTCAGAATAACCGCCTATCGAATTACCATTGATAAAAATTTGGGGAACTGTACTGCCTCCAGATCGCTCGATCATCTCTGCCCGTAAACCTGGATTGCGGTCGATGGGGACTTCTTTGAATGCCAGAGATTTTTTCTTTAGCAGGTGCTTAGCCGCAATGCAATAAGGGCAAAACCCTTTGGTGTACATTTCAATTTCCGCCGTTCCCATTTCCGTAACCCCCAGCATTAGTCAGTGCTTATTTAATCAATGCCTGATTATATGCAACTTACCGGTTTTGGCAAGCCCGCAAGCAAACTCAGTTGTTTGCCGGGACCATCGGGAAATAAGCGATACAGATAGCGAGAGTGTCCTGTCTCTTCAGCCTTTTGCTGTTGCAGCCATTTCACCAGTGGCCGCATCGGTGGCGATTCATTGTAACGCTGATAAAACTCACGCGCATACTCGATTAGTTGCCAGTGATCTGGCAGTAATTGCAAACTTTCACTGCGTGCTTTGGCCTCTGCAAATGCACGAGTCCAGGAATCTGCGTCCAACAAATATCCGGCCTCATCGAGGTCATAGCTAAGCCCATCAACTACAATTGTGCTCTTTCTGGCATCTTTTTCAGACATACACACAACAACTTTTTTCTGTAATTTCAGAAAACTCAAGCGCAGACAAAAACTGAATGTCTCCGCGCTCATTTAGACTATGCCTGTATTCAGGCATCAAATCATCGGTGCATAGAAATAAGTTAATGCGCTCTTCGGTTTCTGGCAACATTCGCCACTTTCGCCAATATTTATCGTCTAATAAATGGTCAACGGCTGCTGCGGTAAACACCAATCTAACCGGCACCTCTAATGCCAGCAGCGACAGCACGGGGTCGATTTTTTCTCGTAAAAATCGAATATTTAATGCCGGCTCATCCACTATGCAATAGATTACCTCCGTCCTAGCCTCAGCTTGCTGAATCAGCTCAGCCGCCCACTGTGTCAGGGTGGAAAGCTCAAATATATCATCATCCAGACTACCGGACGGCAAGCGGCGAGCACAGGAGGACTGACAAACCGCAAGCTTAACACCTTGTTTTTTCAGCGTTTTCCATGTCTCATAAACATCTGTCTGCCTGCCCGTCTCTGCCTGGGGGCGAAGGACATGGTAAACTGCATCTTGTAAAAACCAGACCACCGGTGGCTGCGCGCCAGTCTTAAGGAATTGCTGACACCAGCTTTGAGCTGTCTGAGAGCTCAAGTATGAAGAAGGTGGCTGACACACACCCAGGACTCTGCCGTTGATATTCAATCGCTTCTGCATAGGGAACTGTGTTATAAATTAGTGGTCTTTATTGTAACCACAAACTGATGAGTATGTATCTGTTGAATCGTTTATTCTTAAGCCTCCGCAAATTCTGTCTGACAGCATGTGTCCTGCTGATCGCCACGGTCAGCATTGCCCAGACTACTGAACGCTACAGCAGTGATGACAAAAGTCGTGTTCGCTTGCCCGATATTGGCGGTTCCTTCGACAGCAGTTTTACCAACAAAGAGGCAGCAGAATACGCTAAATCTCTGGTTCGGCAGTTGCGAGCCTATAACTTGCTGGTTGAAGACCCATTGGTAAAAGCTTATTTTGAGGATATGGGTCATCGCTTGGCTTCAAACTCCAATCGCCCGGAAACCAATTTTAATTTTGTGGTCATCAAAAATCCGGTTTTAAATGCCTGGGCAGCACCCGGAGGTCTCATTGCCCTGCATACCGGCCTAATCATGGCAGCGGATACCGAAGCCGAGGTCGCTGGTGTCATCGGCCATGAAATCGCCCACATCACCCAGTCGCATGCCGCTAGGGGTATGGAAAACGCACGCAAGGTTAACCTGCCAGTTATGCTGGCCATGCTGGGCCTGGCGATACTTTCCGGCAGCGCAGAAGTGGCTCAGGGCGCGTTAATGACCGGGCAGGCACTAACCGCACAAAACCGAATCAACTTTACCCGCCAGAACGAACATGAAGCCGACCGACTGGGCATACAAACCATGGCTGCATCCGGTTATGACCCTATGGGTATGGCGACTTTCTTTGCGAAAATGGGTCGCGCTTCACGCAACAATGGCGAAGGCCCCCCTGAGTACATGCGTACTCACCCACTGAGCACCACGCGAGTGGCCGAGGCCAAAAATCGCGCTTCCAAAATCGAGGTATTCAACCCCCGCGATGACTTAAACTTTTATTTGGTTAAAGCGCGTATCCGTGCATCTGAATATATCAACAAGCCCGAGGAAGCCATTCGTTACTTCAACGCACTACTCAGCCGCACAGACTTCACCGAAAACCAACGAACAGCGGTTAAGTACGGACTGGTAATGAGCATGAAAACTAAGGGTGAAATCAAACGCGCGCGCAGGCTGCTCGAGGAATTGATAGATGCAGACCCCGACCGCGGTGCTTTTATTATCGAGGCCACACTGCTGGATTCTGAACAGGGCGAATTCAGCAAAGCCCAAGAGCGACTGCAAGTACTCTACAACCGTTTTCCCGGTAATACCGTTATCAGCACTTATCTACTGCGGGCATTACTTGCCGACGGCACACGGGAGTCTGCCGAACAGGCAATTCCGATAATCCGCGAGCAACTGCTGGTACGGGATAATGACCCGAGCATTTATGACCTTTACGCGCAAGCCGCTAACCGTGCTGAACTACCCATCAAACGCTCTGAAGCGGTGGCTGAAGCTCACTATCTGCGTGGTCATCTGCATCAGGCAGTGATGAAGCTACGCGAAGTTTCCCGACAAACTGATCTGGATTATTACCAACGCTCGCGAATTTCAGCCAGACTGGCCGAACTCGAAATAGAATTGGCAGAAGGCGGTCAGCGATTGCAAAAAACCCAACAATCTTAGCGATTTGTAGCTGGCCTACGGGTAAGATATCAGCGCTCCCAGTATAGAAAGTTGTATGAGAAACCCATGCCCGTAAAAGTTTTAATAGTAGATGATGAGGCCAGCATCAGAGATATGTTGGTGTTTTCATTGTCACGCGCAAAAATGGAAACCCTAACAGCGAAAGATGCCCAAGCTGCACTGGCTGTTATAAGTGATAACCGCCCGGATATTATTTTGCTCGACTGGATGATGCCCGGTACCAGCGGCATCGAACTGGCCCGCCGACTGCGTGCGGATGCCGCTACCCGCGACCTACCAATTATTATGCTTACCGCCCGATCTACCGAAAATGATCGGGTTAATGGACTGGAAACCGGTTGCGATGATTATATTCTCAAGCCGTTTTCACCCCGCGAGCTAATCGCAAGAATTAAAAGTTTGCTGCGCCGCACCGCCTTTACCCCCGGAGAAAAACCACTACAAGCAGGCAAACTGCAACTAGATGTCCATGCTCGCCGCATCCTCACAGATGATAAAGAAATCCAACTGGCACCCACTGAATACCGCTTGTTGGAATTTTTTATCCGCCACCCCAACCGAGCCTACAGCCGTAGCCAGCTCCTTGATCAAGTATGGGGAGGCAATGTTTATGTAGAAGAACGCACCGTAGATGTGCATATTCGCCGGGTTCGAAAAATTCTTCAGGAACTTCGTCTGGACAACTATATTCAAACCGTTCGTGGCTTTGGATATCGCTTTTCCAGCGACATAGCTCCTTAAAAACCTGTACCGCAAGCTGTATACTCAGTTGCAATCCCTGAGCGGACGCCAATATTTTGACTTCTGATAACCTGCATACTTACCATGCTACCTGCGATCTGGGCTCCAATAGCTTTCACCTGCTTATCGTGCGCCAAGACGAAGTTGGGGCTGAAATTCATGTTATCGACCGGATCAAGGAAATGGTACGAATGGGTGGTGGCATTTCTAGCCGTGGAAAGCTTGATAAAGACACCGAAGAACGAGCGCTCCAGTGTTTACAACGATTTGGTCAACGCCTGAGAGGAATACCACGGGCGCAAGTCAGAATTGTAGGCACCCAGGGATTGCGCCGTTTACGCAATCCGCGAAAGTTTATAAATGCCGCTGAAACAGCGCTTGGCTTTCGCATCGAAATTATTGCCGGCAGGGAAGAAGCTCGGCTGATTTTTCTCGGGGTAACAGGTTTTATGAGTCAGCCCCAACCCGTTACCCGCCTAGTTGTGGATATCGGTGGCGGTAGCACCGAGATGATCGTCGGCAGCCAGGGTCAGCCCGCATTACTTGAAAGCCTCTCATTCGGTTGTGTTTCCCTGACTCAAAAGTTTTTTGCGGATGGGAAAATCAGCCGCCGCCGCTGGCAGTCCGCCAGAAACTTATTCAGAACAAATTTCCGGCGTTACAAATATCAGTACTTAAATATAGACTGGGATGAATCCGTTGGTTGCTCCGGCACCATCCGTGCAATCCATGAAGTCTGTCTGCAACAGGGCTGGACATCCAAAGGCATTACCCGCAAAGCTATGCTCAAACTACGCGATTGCCTGCTCGATTTTAAGTCTATCGACGAAATTTCTCTAGACGGTTTATCTGAGCGCCGCCGCCCGGTGTTTATTGGAGGCGTTATCCTGCTTGAAGCGCTATTCCAGGATCTCGACCTGAAGAACATGCAAATATCGAAATGGGCGCTGCGTGAAGGTGTCCTGCTAGATTTAATCGGGCGTTATAGCCTCACTGACCCGCGCCAGCAAACCATTGGCCAGCTGAGCAAACGCTATTCTGTGGATTCCGAACAGGTTGAGCGGGTTTTGCGAGTATCCAGCGATTTATTTAGGCAAATATCCACTGCTGGTGGACTGAAAAAGAACGACCATGAACTGCTGGTCTGGGCCTGCCATGTACATGAAATAGGCCTGGCAATTTCCCACCAAAGTTACCAAAAACACTCGGCTTACCTGATTGAAAATAGTGACATGCCCGGTTTCTCTCATCAAGACCAGCAATTACTGGCAAAACTAATCCTTTCCCAACGTCGAGAACTAGCTGAAGATCTTTACGAGTTAGTTCCGTCTCGGCAGAAAAAATTATTTTTATTAATTGCGATATTCAGGCTTAGTATCATTTTATGCCGTTCCCGCAACGATGCTTCAATACCCGATTTGGTACTGGACCTAAACAAAGCAAAAGCCACTCGTTTAGTTCTCCGTCTGCCCAAAAGCTGGCAACAAAAACATGCACTCGCGTTAAGCGACCTGCAAGCAGAAACCAGTCAACTGGAAAAACTAGGCTTTGAATTAATTCTAAAAAACGATCCCAAGTGTAATTTACCCGTATGACTTCAGATCCGAATTTAAATTGGAAACCTAGCGCTGCACTCAATGTTTTACAACAAAGGGCCCGCCTGCTAGCTGCCACCCGCAAGTTCTTTAAACAACACGATGTTCTCGAAGTTGAAACCCCGATTTTATCCTGTGGTGGCAACCCCGACCCAAACATACAAAGTTTTATTACCGCTGGTGAAGATAAAATGTATCTCAGGACTTCGCCGGAATTTCCACTCAAGCGGCTACTATCCGCAGGCTATGGTGACTGCTATGAGCTCGGCAAGGTTTTTCGCCAAGCCGAATCCGGGCAACACCATAATCCGGAGTTCACCATGCTGGAGTGGTATCGGACGGGTTGGTCATGGCGGGAACTGGCTGTGGAAGTCGTCGAACTGATCTGTTTTCTAGCCTCCAAAACCGATAAACCACAGCTCCAGCAGTGGCCAATCGATTGGCTAACTTATCAGCAATTATTCAAGCATTACACCAAATTAGACCCTTTCTCAGCCAGCCGGGACGAGTTTGCAGCACTGGCTAAAAAACACCACATCCACAGTCCGGATAATTTACAGCGAGATGAGTGGCTGGACTTTATAATGAGTATGATTATTCAACCGAGCCTACCCCAAGATGGCATCACCATAATCCATGATTTCCCAGCCAGCCAAGCTGCCCTTGCAAAACTTAACCCTGAGAATCGCCAAACTTCACTCCGATTTGAAATTTATCTGGGTCAACAGGAACTGGCAAATGGATACCAGGAATTAACTAACGCCGCTGAATTAGAAAAACGCTTTTTGGGGGATAATCAGAAACGAAAAAACCAGAATTTGCCTGTGGTATCACTGGACCAACACTTGATTGCAGCACAAACTCAGGGCTTGCCTGAATGTGCAGGCGTGGCACTCGGTTTTGATCGTCTATTGATGGTACTAACTGATTGCAATCAGATTGCCATCTGCATCAGCTTTGATTCCAGTCGGGCCTGAATCTAGCCAACAGAAATGTCACCAACTACCCTTCAAGTGGCAAACGGATAGTAATTTCAAGCCCGCCCTCGGGCATATTATTGGCTTCAATTTCACCACCATGACGGCTAATCGCAGCCGCAGCAATTGCGGTTCCCAAACCCCAGCCATCATCACCTGTTGTTCTTTCCCTTGCTGAGGACAGGCGTGTAAATGGCTCGAACATCTGTGGAATAAACGCCTCAGGCACTCCGGGACCGTAATCGCGAATTTTGATACAACAAAACTCAGCCCCTGCGATTACCGCTTCAACTGTAATTTCCACGCCTTTGGAAACATCAGTAAATCGGCTCGCATTCCTGAGTAAATTCTCCAATGCCCGATGGATCAACTCCGGATTGATAAACAACTCAATATCATGCGCCTGAATCAGCCTTACCCTGCCCAATCCTTTGGCATCAGCCTCATAATTCACCCTCGAAACCAAACTTTCCAACAATACAGCCAAAGAGTAAGTCTCTTTTTCCACATCTTTAACGGAGCCTACTTCACGCAGCAGAATCAAAACCTCGGCAATCATTTTTTCCAGACGCTGAATTTCACGGGCAATCAAACTTAACTCCAGTTGTCCACTCGCACCCGAGTGATTCTCGTTATCGCTCTGCTTGTGACCGCCCTTATCACGGGCCAGCTCCACTGCCACCTGCATGCGTGCCAGCGGTGAGCGTAATTCATGCGCAACATCACGGAGTAAGTTCTGGCGTGATTTATCCAATGTTTCAATGTCTGTAGCCATCTGATTAAAACTGCGTGCTAAATCACCGACTTCATCCCGTCGCCTAAGTATTTTTCCCTTTACCCGTGACTGTAGCTTTCCCTGCGCAAGCGCTACCGATGCCGAGCCTAGTTGCAACAAGGGCCTTGCAAGAGAGCGAGCAAGCAGCCAGCTAATGGCTGCGCTCAGTAGTGCAGCCAGCAATAAACGCGAAAGGGTTCCACGATTATCGGATGCAAACAGGACTCGCGGAGGAACCAGCGCCGAAACCTGAATGGTCCATTGCTTTCCAGTCGGATCCGTTGCCATTAAGGGTCGATTAGGTCGGCCGCCTTTATTCTTATGCCGAAGTTTTTTAAACTGTTTACGACCCATGAGTTCCTGTTGCTCAGCATCGATAACAAAAACAAGATTTCTTAGTCTGGGCGGGGTCTGCCGGAGGGTTCTACGAGCTGATCGCGGACCCTCTTTTTCCAGACCTTGTTTCAGCTCTCTCAATAAGGGTGTCATCCGCACCTTTAAGATTTCATTGATATCATGAACCCCATTATTACGCGCCACTTGGTCACTGATTATTGCTACCAGGCTCGAAAACCCAACAATGCTCAACCAGAGGATGAGGAATATTCGCCAAAATAGCTTAGGCATTTTTAAGCCACTGATAGCCGCTTCCGCGAATGGTATCAATCCGTTCATTGCCGTCGCTTGCTGGCCCCAGTTTGCGGCGAATATTACTAATATGCATATCAATAGCGCGATCAAAGGCCACCGCTTCGCGCCCCAGTACCTGTCGGTATAATTCATCCTTGCAAACCACCCGACCAGCTTCTTGCAAGAGCAGGTGTACCAGATTAAATTCAGTGCTGGTCAGAGTGATATCCTCACCTTTGCACAAGACCTGCCGGGATGCAGGTCGAAGTTCAATATCATCGATCCGAATTTTTTCACTATTACCCGGACTGCTGCTCGCCCGGCGTAAAATCGCGTTTATCCGCGCACATAATTCACGCGGATCAGCCGGCTTGGGCATATAGTCATCGGCACCCAATTCCAAACCAATAATCCGGTCCGTGGTATTTCCCATTGCTGTCAGCATCAATACAGGAAGCTGGGATTTTTTACGAAGTTCTCGCAGCACTTCAGTCCCTGCCAATCCCGGCAACATAATATCTAGCAGCAGCAGGTCCGGATTATTTTCCAGTGCCATTTGCAAACCGGTATTACCATCATGGGCCAAGCTGACTTCGAATTTATGCCGACGCAAATACTCAGCCAATAGTTCAGCCAGCTCTATATCATCATCTACCAGCAAGATATGCGGTAGCTTAACGACTGTCGTTTCAAT